>CABQJA010000102.1 GCA_902464345.1 uncultured Clostridium sp. | reverse complement strand
TAAAAATCTTAATAGTGCATTAGAACAAACAGCATTAGCAAGAGCAATAGCATCAGCAATTCAACTAAATGTTATTATGAAATATCCTAAAGATATTAGCGGAACCGATATTTTTATTGGTATTTCATATTTATACACAGATGAGTATTCGAAAACTACTATTACATATGTTGCTCCAAATGGAAATTATGAAACGGTTCATGGATGGTAAACTTTGAGGAATAAAAATTACAATATATTGAATGTGCTGAAACCAAGATAAAAACGTTGGATTTAAGTCACAATCATGAACAAATACCGAGAAATCAGTCATGAAATCATAAGTTTGAATATTCTCGTGCGATGAAATCGCACTTCCGGAAATCTGGAAATCAGATGTCCGGGAAGTGGAAATCATTGTATGCGAGTTTACTCGCGTAATGTTTTGTCTAAGCCATAAACCTCACGCATTGAGATGTCATGTTCGGCATCAATGCTTGTGATGTTGATGCGGTAACTGTCATGGGCAATGCGGTCAATGATTGCATCTGCCAGAGGACTGTCATCGCCACCACTCAGAGAGTACCCAAAAGTTTGTGTAAACCTTCAAACTGATATAAGAAAAATTACTCAGTTTAGAGACACACAACCAATAATTTTACATATAAAAGGGGCGATAATTTGAGCCGCATATTCCTTACCGGAGATACCCATGGCGATTATGATGTAGGAAAATTATATACCAGAAATTTCAGAATACAATCACAGCTCACAAAGGAAGATTTTCTTATCATTGTAGGCGATTTTGGAGCATGCTGGTATGGAGACAGGAGAGATGATTATCGTTTGAACTGGTACGAGCAGAGACACTTTACTACGCTATTCCTTGATGGGAATCATGAAAATCATAAACGTTTAAACGCCTTTCCTGTAGAAGAATGGCATGGTGGTTTGATCCATAGGATACGTCCGTCTGTGATTCATCTGATGAGAGGGCAGGTCTACGATATCAGTGGGAAAACGTTTTTTGCGATGGGCGGAGCCCAGTCTGTTGACAAATGGTGGCGGATAGAAGGCTGTTCGTGGTGGCCGGAGGAGCTTCCGAATGAAGAAGAATATAAAACTGCGACTGAGAATCTGGACAGGCATAATTGGAAGGTGAATTATGTGCTGACGCACTGCTGCGGGAATAATATTACATATCAATTATTAACACATCATCCGCAGATCGATAAGCTTACGGATTTTCTGATGTATATAGATGGAAGGCTGGAAGATCGGACGTGGTTTTTTGGACACCATCATATAGATAAGATGGTCGATCAGAAACACCGGGCTTTATATAATGACATAATAGAGATATAAGGAAGCTGCTACTGCAAAAACAAACAGGGGGGATGGAGCAATGAAAGCTGCTATAACGAACCGTAAGAAAGAGCAAGATTCCAATGCCTGCTTGTGGCTCTATCAGTGGCAGCTGTAAAGGCGATTTATCGATTGATCCATGATGATTTAAAGAAAGATGCTGCAATCGTATTCGGCATATTCAGCATATATGCGGTGCTGTTGGTTTTTCAGGTGCTTGCAGAAGCAGGGGCATTCGTGTGTCCGTATATCTACTGGCCGGATGCGAGAATTGGAATATCGCTTTGTACATATATTTGTGGTACTTTAATTGCGAAGTATCATGGCAGACAGAACATTTATGATAAATAAACGGAGGCGAGGAGAATGGATCAGGTTATACAGGATGAGCAGTCGGTAGAAGAAAGAGCATATAGGAAGAATCGTCGCAGGGCATTGATTCTATGGGGCGTGCTGGCGGTAATTACAATTACTGTTACAATGCTTGTTCCCAAGGTAGAAACAGGGTATTTGATTGCACAGGGGGCAACAGATATTGTCGGAAGACCCTGGCACAAATGGATTGTAGCCGGTATCATAGCAGTTGTTACCTTTCTTGTGCCGTACCATAGGATCTATAACTGGTTGAAGAAGGTCTTCAGGGATCATATAAGAAGTGAAACAACCGGTCTGAAAGAAGTGTGTGTTATAAGTGCCGGAGTGGTATGCTATGGAGTTTTCCTGCATCTGGCGCAATATTATGGTTTGGAAAATCAATGGGATATTGTACTGTATCTCGGGATTCTGACGGTGATATTCGGTAGTATGGTGATAACCGCATGTCTGGACAATGTTGGATGGCAATTATTCTATAATTTCATTATAATTGCTGCGGTATTTTGTTTCATCGGTCTTGCGGTCGGTATTGAATCTACACAGGGATTTATCGCATTTGGTGGCATAATCGGCATTAGCTATGCGATTATACAGCTTTATTACAGAGTTGGTTCCGAGATTTCCATCCGGAGAAGGATTGGGGAGGCAATTCTATTTGCATTAGAGCCGGTTCTGCTTACAGTGCTTGGAGTTCATTTTATATTGGGAGGCAGTATTGAAACGGGCCATATATGGAATGTGTTTTTGTTAGCAATCCAGGCACCTACGGTCTGGGGATGGCTTCTGGTGGCGGCAGAGACACTGTTAGTTATTGCTCTGATATGGCTGACAGTCCGGATCGGACGTCTGGGATTTGAGCAGAAGCTGGCAGCTATGTTGCTGACGATTATGATACTTTTCATTTATCTGATGCAGATACTAAGTGTACCGGGAATATTTGAGATGCGGATATATGCACCGATAGGATACGTCCCGCAAAGCTCGGTAATTTTTCTGATGCTTTATCTGAGGCTGATCACAGGAGAAATTTTTCGGAGGTAAATATGTTGTATCTGATATCTGACATTCATGGAAATTTAAAAGATTTCCGGGAACTTCTCGGGAAGATAGGGTTCTCCGGAAGCAGAGATCATATGATCGTCATAGGGGATCTGCTCGATCGGGAGCCGGACGGTATCCCGTTACTGAAATACATTGCTCCCTATATCCGGGACGGTTCGATGCAGCTGCTGATGGGCAATCATGAACTGTTTGCTCAAATGTATCTGAAATCCGAGTTAAGCGAGCGGAAATGGATCGCCTTCGGTGGTCGTGAAACACTGCGGGATATTCAGAAACTATCGGCGGATGAGCGGGCGGAGCTACTGGAGTTTCTGGAGAATCTTCCATATTATCAGGAGATTAATTCGGATTATTTAGGCAGGGTGATCGTTACCCATACAGGCATCGACTGTGACCATTATGTATGGAATCCGGATGGAACAATCAACGTCAAACAGTCGATTGAAAGAGCAGTTGCATGCAATCGGTATCGGTATATGATTGGAATGGACCTGCATCAGATACCGGAGGCGGAGAAGAAAAAGCTCGATACGTATATGATCGTTGGACATGTGCCGGTGTTCAGACTCAATGAGACTATGACGAATACGTTTTACCGAACACGGTATTACATGGATATTGACTCCGGTTCCGGCTTCCGGGAGCAGGGCGGTGTGCTCGGCTGTTACTGTGTAACGACAAACGAAGGGATTTATATGTGAATTGAAATGTAAAAACAGTAAAAAAATAAAAACAAATATATTGACAAGCAGAAATAGGTAATGTATACTTAGTATCAAGCAAGTATATATTATCTATTTTTTCTATAGTCGCAGGTAGTCATTACCATTCTGGAAAGAAGGTCTTGCTGAAATTCAAGAGAACAGAGGACAGGATCTTTGGGGAATGGATACACTAGGCAGAAGTTGGCATCATGCGGCGCCATATCTGGTATAAGCTCCAGGGATTCTGATACAGGAAGGAGTTACAGATTGGGAAAGAAGGATATTGCAGAGAAGTTATATACAGAGAATAATCGGGTATTTGCTGATATTGTGAATTACATGGTGTATGATGGGGCCGAGATAGTACATCCTGCAGATTTGATGGAATTAGGAAGCGAAGAACTGATGCTGAAGGGAGAAGATAAGCAGCAGCGTTATCGGGATGTGATGAAGAAAGCAGTGATCCGGCAGGATAAGGATGCTATTTACATGCTGGTTAGTCTTGAGAATCAATCGGAGGTACATTATGCGATGCCGGTTCGGAATATGCTGAATGATGCTATGCGGTATATGCGTCAGGTGGAGCAGATTCGGAGGGAACGGTTTCAGCAAGGCAGGCAGGGGAATCAGATGCAGGAACATACGCCGATTGAGGGGCAGATACATGCAGAGTTTTTGTCTGGGATGACAGAACAGGATAAGCTATTGCCGATCATTACAATTGTTATCTTATTTCAGGATCAGACATGGAACGGACCGAAATCCATTCATGAAATGTTGAATACAACAGATCCGGCAGTTCTGAAATATGTACAGGATTATAAGATTCATGTGATTGCTCCGGCAGATATGACGGAGGATGAATTACGTAAGTTTCAAAGCAGTATGCGTGAGGTTTTGAACTTCATCAAGTATTCAAAGGATAAGAGGAAGCTGGCACAGATCATGCAGGCAGATGCAGAACGGTTTAAACATATGGAAAGAGAGGCGGTACAGTTGTTAAATCTAGTGACCGGGGCCGAGATGGAAATGGATGAAGAAGAGGAGGTCGTGAATATGTGTAAAGCAATCCAGGATATGAGAAAGGAAGAGCGGGAGCTTGGGCAGCAGGAAGGACAGCAGAAGAGTAAGCAGCAGATAATACAGAGTATGTTAGCACATGGTTATACATTAGATGAAATCATGGAAGTTGTAGAGGATGGAGAAGAAACAGTGTGCAAAGCATTAGAAGATATGAGAAAGGAAGAGCGGGAGCTTGGGCAGCAGGAAGGTAGGCAGCAGGTAATAAGAAACATGTTGTTGCATAATTATGCCATAGCGGATATTATGACTCTTGTGGAGTGTAAGGAAGATGAGGTTATAGAAGTGCAGAAAAGCATGGAATGATAAAAGAACCTCTTATTTTGCGGAGTTTAAGGAGCATAGCATAATGAAGCAATATATAGAATCAGATATCAGAAAAAATTACAGAGATCTTACCAGATTTCTGATTGCGCACAATATGACAATTACAACCATGGAGAGCGCGACAGCCGGACAGATCGCATCACTCATTACGGATACGGAAGGCTCATCGGCGGTTCTGAAAGGCGCGTTTATTACTTATTGTAATGAAGCGAAGATTATGCAGGGGGTACCTGCAGAGATCCTGGACAAATATACCGTATATTCAGAAGAGACAGCAGCAGCCATGGCGGAAGCCTGCGCCCGGACATATGATGCGGATATTGGACTGGGTGTTACCGGAACCATGGGGAATGTGGATCCGGCGAATCCGGACAGTTCGGTACCGGGGCAGGTATATTTTGCAATCACGATAAAAGGACACACAGAGTCTTATTATAGGGAGATAGCACCACAGCCGACCAGACTGGCATATAAGCTGGCGGTGGCAGAGGAAATCTATGATGCGCTGATGCTGCGGTTAGATGAGAAGTGACATTTTTATGAGGGAGATTTAAGCATGGAGAATGAGCTGATTTTGTTTGAGACCGCTGATAAGAAAATAAAGCTGACGGTACCTATTGAAAACAATACGGTATGGCTTAATAGAAATCAGTTAGCTGAGTTATTTGGAAGAGATGTAAAGACAATTGGCAAACATATTAATAATGCATTAAAAGAAGAATTAGATGATTCAGTTGTCGCAAATTTTGCGACAACTGCTTCGGATGGGAAAGTATATCAAGTAGAACATTATAATTTAGATATGATTATTTCTGTAGGTTATAGAGTTAAATCTAACTTAATGCACAAACCGCAATTTCCCCACGCATATTTTCCCCTCACCACAGATATATTTATAGGGAGTAAAGCTTTCCGGACATACGTATATGTTAAATTACATCTGGGCAATTCTGATTATGGTCGGTATCATGGTAGCGGCATTTACCGGCACCATGGAGAATGTTTCTACCGGCATTCTGGACTCTTCCAGGGAGGCAATTCAGTTATGTATTGTGATGCTTGGTGTCGTTGGTATGTGGACAGGGATCATGAAGCTTGCAGAGGCGACCGGTCTGGTCAGGCAGCTGACACGACTGCTGATGCCGATACTCCGATTACTGTTCCCGCGTATTGCAGGGGATGAAAAAGCAATGGGATACATTGCCGCCAATATGGTTGCGAATCTGCTGGGACTGGGCTGGGCAGCTGCACCGACCGGTCTGCAGGCGATGAAGGAGCTGCAGCGGATTCATCGGGAGAGCTGCCGGACGACGGGGGGAGATCCGAATGCAGCGAGCGATGAAATGTGTTTCTTTATGGTAATCAATATCTCCTCTCTTCAATTAATCCCGATCAACATGATAGCGTATCGCTCCCAATACGGTTCGGTGCATCCGGGAGCCATTATTCTGCCGGGTATGATCGCAACGTTTGTCTCAACGCTGGCAGGCGTGCTGTATGGTCTCTGGCGTTGCAGGAGAGGAGGCGGGAAATGAGTCTGATGGGTATCATTTCCATGGTTTCCAACTTCCTGATGCCGTTGGTGATTTTCTATATTGTCGGTTATGGAATCCTGAATCGGGAGAAGGTATATGATATATTTATCCGGGGCGTGAAGGACGGGTTCCGGATTGTAGTGGATATTGCCCCGACCTTGGTGGGACTGATGGTTGCAGTCGGAATCATACGGACATCCGGTGCATTAAATATGCTGGCGAGGCTTCTTGCTCCGGTGGGAGAGTTTTTCCGAATTCCGGCGGAGGTGCTGCCGCTGATTCTGGTACGGATGTTTTCCACCTCGGCGGCGAATGGACTGGTATTTGATCTGTTTAAGGAGTTTGGAACCGATTCGCAGATCGGGCTGCTGGCATCCATTGTCATGAGCTGTACGGAGAGTATTTTCTATATTATGTCGGTGTATTTTCTGGCAGTCGGCATTAAGAAAACCAGATGGACGCTGGTTGGCGGACTGATCGCGACCATGGCCGGAATCGTAGCAAGTGTGGTAATAAGTACCTTGTTATTCCCGTAGGGATTTGTTATGATAACTATATATTGTTACGGATACGAGGAGGTTACAAATGGACGGGAACTTTTTTTCAGAGGATGATCTGGCAGGATTATTCAGTGAGTTAGATGAGCAGGCAATCGAAGAGGAAATTGATCAGATGGCGGACCGGGAGACCGATGCCTCTTATCAGAGATTTAAAGAAATTATCGAAAAACATCGGACAGAATAGTTATTTTTTGACGAATGTCGCTTCTGTATAGACCTAAAATCTTTCAAAATATTATATTATAATCCATATGAATCAAAAGAGAACAGGTGGGAGAGTGCAGAAGCGATGACAGAGATGGATTTGATCATGGATGAATATTTACAGGAGCATTTTGTCAATGATCCTGAGAAAAGTTTTAAGCGGTACGTGGAGCAGCGAATCAATGACTTGATTCTATCTGGTGAATTTGAACATCCCTACAGTATTTATAAGCGCGGGAACATTGACCGGCGGGTACATAGTAAGTTAAAAAAGGTTGGTGACCGGTATCGACCGACCAAGGCAATCGCACTGGCATATTGTATTGCACTGGGGCTGACGGTGGAGGAAGCAGAAGAGTTATTACATCTGGCAGGTTACCATTTTGAGGATGCCTGTTTAAATGATCAGATTGTGAAATGCTGCCTGGAGCAGCAGGTATATTCTGCATCCGTGGTCAATACTTATATTTATCGTTTCTCTGAAGCATATGGGATGAAGCCGACACTGATAGGCTCGTTTCCGCGAGAAGCATAAAGAGCAATATGAAAAGGAGCAGGCATTCTGTAC
>CABQJA010000101.1 GCA_902464345.1 uncultured Clostridium sp. | reverse complement strand
TATTTATATCAAGCAAAAGGAACTGCTTTCTAAATAAAATCTAGAGAGCAGGGACATCCCCCTTTGCTCTCTTTATAAAATAACAAGAGCAAAGGAGGAAACGTAATGGGTCAAAAAGACATTACAGAAAAAATGCTTGCAGATTACAATGATGTTTTTGCTGATATAGTAAATGTATTATTGTTTGATGGCATGCAGATAATTGGCGAAGAATTACTGGAAAACGTGAAAGACAAAAGTCAATATAAGGCAGCATCCCAAATCCACGAACAAGAACGGGATGTTTCAAAGGTATTTAATAAACATAATATCCGAATTGCCATGTTAGGATTAGAACATCAGACGGATATAGATGCCGATGAGGTCTTTCGCGTTTTAGGATACGATGGTGCTTCCTATAGAAGCCAATTATTAAACGGACAAAAAGAGCGATATCCGGTTGTAACTTTAGTACTATACTTTGGGAGCAAAAGATGGAACAAGGCAACCTCCCTTTTCGAGGCCCTAGAGATTACAGAAGAATGGAAACCGTTCATCAATGACTATAAGATTAATCTTTTTGAAATTTCATTTCTGGAGTCAAAACAGGTTGAAAAATTCAAGAGTGATTTTAAAATTGTTGCAGATTATTTTGTCCAAATAAGAACCAATAATGAATATGTCCCATCAAAAGAAACATTTCAACACATGGATGAGGTGCTAAAACTGTTTTCTGTTTTAACAAACGATTCCAGATTTGAAGATGTACAACGTAGCTTATTACCAGAAGGAGGTGCTAACAATATGTGCGAAGTATTAGACCGGGCAGAGACAAGAGGAAAAATCAAAGGTATGGTGATTGCTTTTCATAAAGCCCAGTTCTCAATAGAACAGATTGCAAGTGAAGTTGGCATTTCTGTCGAAGAAGTACAGAATATCCTTGCATCCCAGGAAACTGGAAAATAATTCATCTTAACTCTTATTTTAATGATTTCCCAGTTCCTTCTCATAACAGAGAAATGGTTGTCCGTACAGGTTACAGGTGCCAACCACCTCACACTGAAACACTTCATATGACCGGATAGCTTTCTCATTGAACCGATTCACCAGAAAATGCACACTCCGATATCCACGTTCCGCCAGCATTTTCATTCCATACTGCAGCATTTCTCTGGCAATTCCCTGATTCTGCCAGTCCGGGTGCACTGCCAGACGGGATAATTCCCCGCCCGGCCTTCGCTCTGCACTCCAGCAATCCAATACCTCCACTGCCTCATCCTGATCAATGGATATGGCTGCTATCACTTCCCCCTTGTCTGTTTTCATTACAAACAGGGCATCTCTGGACAGATCAAATTCTATTTCCGTTTCCCCCGGATAATGCTCATCCCATGGACAGAACTCTCTGCCAAGCTGTCGTTTATACAGCTCCAGAACCTGTGCCTGGTCTGCCTTTCCAGCCGGCAGAATCTGTCTCATAATTTCCTGCTTTCCGGTCTGATCATGTCTCATTAATTGGCTGCCTTTACCTTTGTCCATAATTCTGCAAAATATTCCTTGGTTTCCTGCTCCTGATATGCAAACACTTCATTGGTTGATGCAGATGTATCCGGTACATATGCACTGATTCCAGGATAATCTTCTTCTGCTGCCTTTGTTCTGGCTTCTATAACCGGAGAAGTATAACCTACTTCTGCAGTATTCGCATAGGCATTATCCGGATCGAGCATAAAGTTAATATATGCATGTGCCAGTTCTACCTGTGTACTATCTGCCGGAATTACCATAGCATCCTGCCAGATATTGGTTCCTTCCTTTGGCTGATAATATTCCAGTTCTTCATTTTCCGACATGATATACGCAGCATCTCCGGAGTATACTACTGCCATAGACTTATTACCTGAAATCATATTATCAATGACATCATCACCGGCATAGACCGGATTCATGGTATCACGCTGTTCAATCAGCCAGTTATATGCCTGATCGATCTCATCCTTATTAGTCGTATTCATAGAATAACCCAGTGCCTTTAATGCAACCATGAATGAATCACGCTCGGAATCATACATATAAATGTCACCGGCGTATTTGGTATTACGCAGAACCTCCCAGCCTTCTTTCAGATCTGCTTCGTCAACAACATTCTTATTATACAGGATACCAACTGTACCATAGAAGAACGGAACGGAATATGTGTTATCCGGATCATAGGTCTCACCCATCACTGCTTCATCCAGCCCGGATGCATTCGGTACTAAGGACCAGTCGATCGGCTGCAGCTTATCCTCCTTCATCAGTCGTTCGATCATATAATCAGAAGGTACCAGAACATCATAAGTCTCGCCGCTCTGAATCTTTGTGTACATGGATTCATTGGAATCAAATGTCTCATATACAACCTTGCAGTCATACTCCTTTTCAAACTGACCGAGCAGACTGGTATCAATGTACTCGCCCCAGCTATATACCTTTAATGTCGGCTTACTGCTTGAGCCACAGCCTCCCAGCAGTCCGGCACACAGAACACCTGCCAGCACAAGCCCTAATTTCTTCTTAAGCTTCATTCCCTTTTTCATTCTAAGTTCCTCCTTATGATGTTATACCCCTTTTTCCTGCAGTAATCTGATCTTTTTCTCTTTCTTCTTTCGTACCAGCATCGGTATTACATTGATGCAAACCAGAGTAATGATAATTACCAGAATTACCAGCGTTGACAAAGCATTGATCGTTGGATTCGTCCGCTTCGTCATGTTATATACAATAATGGAAATATTGGATACTCCATTACCTGTAACAAAATATGAGATTACAAAATCATCAAATGACATTGTAAATGCCAGCAGCACACCGGCATAAATTCCCTCCTTCAGCATCGGCAGGATGACCTTGGTCAATGCCTGAAACGGAGTCGCTCCGAGATCCATCGCTGCATTGGCAAGATTCGGATCCATATTCCGCACCTTCGGATACACGCTTGTAATAACATATGGTGTACAGAATGCAATGTGTGCCAGCAGCATTGTCAGATATCCCTTCTCCATCTTCAGGGAAGAGAACAGGATCATTAATCCGATTGCCGTTACAATATCCGGATTCATGATCGGCACGTTATTTACATTTAAGATAATATCCTTTAATACCTTCCGGGACTTGGATAACCCAATGGCGGTTATCGTACCAAGCACCGTTGAGATTGCAGTTGCCAGTAATGCTATCGTGACAGATACATATACCGCCTGCATAATTTCTCCGTTGGAGAACAGGTTCTCATACCAGCGCAGGGAGAAGCTCTCAAAGCTGGTCAGGGATTTCGATGAGTTAAAGGAATAAATCATCGTTACCACAATCGGAAGATATAAGAACAGGAAACACAATACGATATACAGGACAGAGCCTAATTTTTTCTTTTTCATCGCCTTATTCCTCCTCACTGTCTTCCCGGTCAAACCGTTTCATCTGCGTAATCGCAATCAATATAATAAATGCAAGGATCACCGAAATCGCACTTCCGAAGTTCCAGTCTCCGACAGAAATAAACTGATTCTCGATCAGATTACCGATCAGCATATACTGTCCGCCACCCAACAGCTTCGGAATAACGAAGGTTGAAATGGACAGCAGGAATGTCATGATCACTCCATTTAACACACCCGGAATGGACAGCTTAAACGTCACCCGCCAGAAGGTCTGGAACTTATTCGCACCCAGGTCCATAGCTGCCTCCAGAAGAGAGGTATCAATCTTGCATAAGGATGTATGGATCGGAATGACCATGAACGGAAGCAGGTCACTGACCAGACCAAGTACAACCGCAAAGTCCGTGTACATCATCGTGATCGGTGGGATTCCGAACCATCCGAGAAATGTATTGATCAGTCCCTTATCCGCCAGCAGACAGATCCACGCATACGTCCGGAGCAGGGTATTGATCCACATCGGAATCGTTACAAACAGCACCAGAATGTTCTGTACCTTCTCATTAAACCGACTGATAAAATATGCCAGAATATAACCTGCCACCAGACAGATGGCTACTGACAGCAGACCCAGCCGGAAGGACTTCAAAAACACCGCTACATAGACAGGTTCTGTCATTCTCTTAAAATTATCCAGCGTAAACTGAATATTTACCAGATCATTTCCTCCGGTCGTTACGGAATACAGCACGATCAGAAGCAATGGCACAATAATCATAACAACTGCCCAGATCATATATGGCCGGACAAGCTTTACAAAATGTTTCATTCGCTGCCTCCTATTCCCAATCCATACGATACATAACGTGAATATCGTCCGGACCGAACTTCAGACCAACCTTTAATCCAACCTCAAAATAATCGGTAGTATGAACGGTGTAATCCCGCTGCTCTGTCTCCACCACGATCTCATGATGCACACCCTTAAATACAATGGATTTTACAACACCCTGGATCTTCGCATCCTGTGGCTCTACAATATCTATATCCTCTGGTCGGATCACGACCTCTACCTGTTCATTCTTCTTAAAGCCCTTATCCACGCACTCGAACTCATAGCCGTCAAATTCTACCAGAAGATCATCCAGCATATGACCTTCCATGATATTTGACTCGCCGATAAAGCTTGCTACAAAGCGGTTCTCCGGCTCATTGTAAATATCCTCCGGCGTACCTACCTGCTGAATGATTCCCTCATTCATAACCACAACGGTATCTGACATGGACAGTGCTTCTTCCTGATCATGGGTGACAAAGATAAAGGTAATACCGACCTCTTTCTGAATCTTCTTCAGCTCGCCCTGCATCTCTTTCCGAAGCTTCGCATCCAGTGCGCCCAGTGGTTCATCCAACAGAAGCACCTTCGGCTCATTTACCAATGCTCTGGCAATTGCCACACGCTGCTGCTGTCCGCCGGACAGCTTCGTGACATCTCTTTTATCAAACCCTTCCAGACCGACCAGCTTCAATGTCTTCTTAACCTTATGCTCGATCAGGCTCTTATCCATCTTCTTCATCTTCAGTCCGAACGCTACGTTTTCATATACATTCAGGAATGGGAACAGTGCATATTTCTGGAATACGGTATTAACCTCGCGCTTATATGGCGGGATCTTGGAAATATCGACACCATCAAACAAAACCTCGCCGCCACTCGGCTCATCAAAGCCTGCAATAATCCGCAATGTGGTTGTCTTTCCGCAGCCGGAAGGTCCAAGCAACGTCAGGAACTCATTCTCGTAAATATTTAAATCAATACCCTTTAACACCTGCTGGTCCTCAAAGTTCTTCGTCAATCCTTTTAATTCAATCAATACATTACTCATTTTCTTCCTCCTGTGAGATGGCTCTATCCTAAAAACTCGGCGGTGTACTGACCCAGAGTATCACTGCACCATTTTTCGACGTTATATAATGCTTCTGTGCCGGCGTAAAATAAAAAGACTCCTGCTTTTTCGCCTTATGCACCTGTCCACCCAGATGAATCTCAATACTGCCGGTCAGTACATAACCAAACTCTTCACCCTCATGCGGATTATCCGGATAGGTCGAACCTCCCGGTTCTATCGTTACCAGGATCGGCTCCATCATATTCTTCTGGGCATTGGGTATGATCCACTCAATGCGGTTCTTAAGCTCCGCATCCGTTTTTTCAAAAAAATCCCCTTTATGGAATACCACCTGTGTATCCTCGGAATCACTGAAAAATGTTTTAAGATCCGTACCCAGACATTGCAGAATGTCCATCAGCGTCGCAATGGACGGTGACGTCAGATCCCGTTCGACCTGGGAAATAAATCCCTTGGACAGCTCTGCCCGGTCAGCCAGCTCCTCCTGCGTCAGCCCCTTCTGTACCCGTAATGCTTTAATCTTTTTCCCTATATTCATTCCTGCACCTGACTTTATCTGCCACATTTCCGGCAGTTACTTAATTCTAAACTTGAAGTTTAGTTTTGCTAAACCACCTACTCAATTATACATAGTTTCAATGAAACGTCAATAGAAAAATGAAAAATACATAAACTGTCTTTTTTCTTCATAAATTATAGGGATTCTTTTTCTTTCAGAGGTTGTCTTTATGTCCGTTGTTTCAGCTGCTTACATCCGGGTTTCCACAGAAGATCAGATAGAATTCTCTCCGGACAGTCAACGTAAACGTATTGAAGAATATGCTGCGGCTCATGATATGCAGATTCCGGAGTCTTATGTGTTTGTTGATGAGGGGATCAGCGGAAGAACCGCCGATAAGCGTCCCGCTTTCCAGCAAATGATTGCGCTTGCCAGAGCCGGCAGACATCAGCCACCGTTTCAGAATATCCTGGTCTGGAAATTTTCAAGATTCGCCCGCAGCCGGCAGGACAGCATTTTCTATAAATCCATGCTGCGAAAGGAATGCGGGATCGAAGTGATTTCCATTACAGAACCTCTCTCCCATGACCCGACTGCAATTTTGATCGAGGCACTTTTGGAAGCTATGGATGAATACTATTCGATCAATCTGGCCCAGGAGGTACGCCGCGGAATGCAGGAACGTTTTTCCAGAGGACGTGCCATCTCCACACCGCCCTTTGGCTACCGGATGGGTGAGGTTTCTTTTGAGCCACACCCGGAGCAGGCACCCTGGGTTGCCTTTATGTTCCGGGCTTATGCTTCCGGTTCTTCCATAAAAGAAATCATGGATGCCCTCCAATATGCCGGAGTCCGCACTGTCCGCAACAAGCCTTTTACCCCGCGCTCCATCACCTACATTCTGTTGAACCCGGTCTATATCGGAAAACTACGGAAACGCAGCTGCCGGGATTCTTCTGCATTTCCCACCGTACCGGTAAGCCATGACCGGAATTATCTCTACACTCCCATGGATTATGCAGATGGTATACATCCGGCACTGATTTCTGATTCTCTCTGGAAACAGGTACAGGACCGCTGGCAGAAGGAACACGCCGCAGACACCGGCACTTCGGCTTCCCTATCGGAAGCTGTCTCTCCATATTACCTGAAAGGACTGATCTACTGTGACACCTGTCACTGTCCTCTGATCCAGATTCATAAAGGCACCGCATTTCAGTGTTCCGGTTATAATCATGGTTCCTGCCACTGTTCACACTACATTAGCCGCCATAATTTGGAATCCATGGTCATGCAGGCTCTGAATCGTCCGGACTCACCATTGCCACCCGTCTGTCTGGCCGCCCTTTCTGCTCCCGGTCTATCTGCCGGGCAAAAAAACAGGATTCTGACCGAATGCGGAATTGCTTTTCAATATCACAAATCTGCGACCTCTGCCGATCAAAATTCTCTGGAAATTATATCTGCCATCGGGCGGTCCGGATGGTGAATCCGGGGCCGCCATGCGCTATCTGTCACAGCGATACTCTATGAAGAATAATCGCGTAGCCGGTGTTCTTACGGATATTGCAACGGAGGAGCTGGGTCATGGCGAAATGATCTGTGCCATTGTCTATCAGCTTACCAGAAGACTTTCTATAGATGAGATAGAAAAATCAGGCTTTGATAAATATTATACCGACCATACGCTTGGCATCTGGCCACAGGCGGCCGGCGGCGTTCCGTTTAATGCCTGTGAATTCGCAGTAAAGGGAGATCCGATCACTGATCTGCATGAGGATATGGCTGCCGAGCAGAAGGCAAGAACTACCTATGATAATCTGCTCCGCCTGTGTAAAGACTCTCCGGATGTATACGAAGTCTTAAAGTTCCTTCGTGCCAGAGAGGTAGTGCATTTCCAGCGCTTCGGAGAAAGTCTGCGGATTGTTCAGGATGATCTGGATTCTAAGAACTTCTATGCATTCAATCCTGACTTCGATACCTCTGCGCCTTGCCTGAATCAAAAATAATCTTTTCAAATTATATG
>CABQJA010000100.1 GCA_902464345.1 uncultured Clostridium sp. | reverse complement strand
AAAACGAGACGACCGAAGTCGTCTCGCAAAAGTCTAACTTTGAGGGGTCACCTCATTCGTGCAACTGCTCCTTTTCTAAATAAATTTATCGCTTCACTATTTAACTGTCTCAATATATCGATCAACCTGTGTCCGCAAGGTATCGAAATCACACGGACCGGTTTCCAGAATGACCTTATGGTAGGCTACCTCATCGAAATCCTCACCGAGCTTCTCCTCGGCATAGTCCCGCAGTTCAACGAACTCCAGATAACCGATGAAGTACTGAGGATAATATCCCGGCTCTTCAATCATCATATCATATAAGCCCTGTGCGGCATCGCCGTTAAATCCGTTATCATCCATATAGCTTGCCAGCTGATCCACAGTGTATCCGTAATAATTTACATAGATGTCGGCCAGACAGGAGAACGCAATGTTTTGCAGGGTACCTGCGATATACATTTCACGGACATAGTTACTGTCATAATTCTCATAGGTGACCAGATTGTAGGAACGCATCTCGACATACATGGCCCAGCCCTCATCATAGCCGAGGAAACTTAGGGCATCCCGGACCGGATAAGGATCCGTGGACAGGAAATACGTCATCTGGTAAAGATGTCCCGGATATCCCTCATGTGCATAGGTGGCAGATAAGCCGCCGGCACCGCCATTGTCCTTGCTGCGGTTTACCTGGATCACATTGTCGGTATAATCATCAATGCAAGGGGTTACACAGAATGCGGGAGATAAGATATCTGCAATGGATGGATCGATATCACTGATCTTATAGTTGACCTCCGGTGGTGTCGGATAAGAACCGTCCATTTCCTGCTTGTAATATTCTAAGAAGCTGCGTGGATCGGATAATCCCTCTACTACGAAGTTCTCATCTCCGAAATATTCCATATATACATCCGGCGCATTCGCATATACATCATAAAGCATCGCAGTGGAGTCATCCAGCACCTGATTCAGAACCGTTACCATTTCCTTAACGGATTTGGAAGAACCGGTCTTATGCGCCAGAATATACTCATAATATTCTTTCCCGCCTTCATAATTGCAGATACCGCCCAGATCCTTGCCCTTGCCCTTCAGACCGTTCAGCTCATCGATCATGTTCTCATAGGCAGGGATCACGGTATTCAGAACGGAGTTTTTGTTTTGGTCCTTATAGGAGCTTTTTTCGGTTTCGGTTAAGAAATCCAGCTCATCGATCCGGTTATCAAAGGTGGTGATCAGATAATTGTCCTCGCGATGTGTCAAGAACTCATTACACTGCTCGACCGCATCATCAATGGCACCATCGGACATACCGTATCCGTTATCGGTACGGTACTTCTCATAATCCACACAGTATTCAAAATAATCATCCAGAAGCTCCATCAGAGCCAGATAATCTTCCACGTCATCCTTGGAGTAGAATTCATACAGAGACATATTAAGCGGCATATTGCTCTGCACGCCGGTGACCTGACCGAAAACGGTTCCCTCGTACTTGCAGTCGCGCACGGATAATTCCTGTTCCATGTAATGATACAGGACATCATAAGTCAGCTGCTGCTTGGCATCCAGCTTCTTATAATTATAGGACTTTAATTCCTGAAAGGTGCCATCCAGATCGTCCCAGTCGGAATCCATGTTTGCAAAGTTGCGGTCATCCAGATCGCCGAGCGTTGGCTCCAGATCCTCAATGCCGTACCCTTCCGGATCCTTTAAGGTGAAATGGAGATTCAGGGTATTTGAGGTGACTTCCTCTGTAAATAACTCCTCCAGAAATGCATCAAACTCGGCATCGGGTGTTGCGGCAACCGAGGAATTGGTACATCCGGAAGCGGTAAACAACAGCACTGCACTTAAGGCAACGGCTGTGATTCGTTTCGAAATAGTATGTAGATTCATATAAACTCCTTCTATGCTTGTGTTTTACATAAAATAACCTATGATAATTATACGCATAGCATTGAGAAAAAACAACTAAAAATAGAGAAGAAGCAGTGGAATCGGTGGAATTTCTGACCGGATTTTGGTATACTGACAAGTAGCAGAAAAGAGCATATGTGTATGGAATATCCGCATATGCAGATATAAGAGTAAGGAGGATGTAAGGTATGGGATTTTTAACAGGCAAAACAGCAATCATTACCGGTGGCGGACGTGCAGTCTTAAGTGACGGAAGATGCGGCTCGATCGGTTACGGAATCGCAACAGCGTATGCGAAAGAAGGCGCCAATCTTGTTATCACGGGACGGAATGTGAAGAAGCTTGAAGATGCAAAGGAAGAGCTGGAGCGTCTGTACGGCATCAAGGTGCTGGCAGTTCAGGCAGACATTGAAGCAAGTGCAGACAATGAAGCAGTGGTTGCCAATGTGGTAAAACAGACCGTGGATACATTTGGAAGAATCGATGTGCTGATCAATAACGCACAGGCATCTGCTTCCGGTGTACCGCTGGCAGAGCACACGACCGACCAGTTTAATCTGGCAATGTACTCCGGCTTATATGCAGCTTTTTATTATATGAAGGCATGCTATCCATATTTGAAGGAGCAGAAAGGTTCGGTGATCAATTTTGCATCCGGCGCCGGTCTGTTCGGTAATTTCGGACAGTGTGCATACGCAGCAGCGAAGGAAGGCATTCGTGGTCTGACCAGAGTTGCGGCAACCGAGTGGGCCAGGGACGGAATTAATGTAAATATTATCTGCCCGCTGGCATGGACCTCACAGCTGGAGCAGTTCCAGAAGGCATATCCGGATGCATTTGAGAAGAACGTACACACACCTCCGATGGGACATTTCGGAGATGCTGAGCTGGAGATCGGAAGAGTCTGTGTACAGCTGGCATCCCCGGATTTCAAGTATATGACAGGCGAGACAATTACACTGGAAGGCGGCTTAGGACAGAGACCATGATGACATTAGTAGTAGGCGCGGGAGCAATTGGGATTGCAATCGCAACATTTTTAAGAAGCCAGGATGTGCAGGTGGATATTCTGGCACGGGGAAAGACCCTGCAGGCAATCCGTGAGAAAGGAATCGGCAGAAACGGACTGTTTGGCGAGTACAGCTGTCCGGCGGGAGATGTCGGAGCGTATGAGTCTTATGAAGAACTTCCTTCCGATGCATATGATTATGTAATCATCAGTACAAAGACGATGGCTAACCCGGAAGTGAGCAAAGAACTGTGGAATCACCGGGAGTGTTTGAAGAAGAACGGCAAGCTCGTAATTATGCAGAACGGCTGGGGAAATGATGTTCCGTATCTGGAATATTTTCCGAAGGAGCAGGTGTATAATGCCAGAGTGATTACCGGATTTTTAAGACCGGAGCCGAATATCAGTCACGTTACCGTGCATACGGCACCGATCTTACTGGGTTCCCTGCACGGATGTGATAATAGCTGCATGGAACCGCTGGCACACGCATTGGACACGGCAGGGATGCCGACGCAGGTAACAGAGGATGTCGGTAAGTTCCTGTGGGCAAAGATGCTTTACAACACGACTCTGAATCCGCTGGGAGCGATTCTTGGTGTGAATTATGGAAAGCTGATGGAGTCGGAGTCTTCCAGGGCCATTATGGATCAGCTGATCGATGAGACCTATGCGGTTATGGATGCGGCAGGCTACACGACCAACTGGGCGACTGCTGAGGAATATAAGCAGGTATTTTATGAGAAACTGATACCGGATACCTATTATCACCGGGCATCCACATTGCAGGATATCGAGAAGAAGCAGAAGACGGAAATCGATACGTTAAATGGCTGTATTGTGGATCTGGCAAAGAAGTATGGAGTGCTGGTTCCGGGACATACTATGATTGTCCGGTTGATTCACAGCATGGAAGATAATTTCTAGTAGAATGCTTGACAGTTGAGAACCGGATAGGTATACTTAAAGTTAGTTTTATAAGGTTATACGCGAGGAAAAGAAGAGTACATGAGAAGGACACTAACAGAGACTCTGGGTAGCTGTGAACAGAGAGTGGAGTACTTATGGAAGATGGTCTTGGAGCGGCGAGTGTGAGCAGATGAGCGGATCAGTCAGTAAGCATTCGATGGGAGCACCCATTATCGTGCAGAACTGTAGATGCAGTTCCTGAGTCTGACATCGTGAGGTGTCAGAGAATTAAAGTGGTACCACGGATTTATACCCGTCTTTAAGATGACTTGAACAGAAGGCCGAAACGCCGGACAGGAATCTTAAGGGCGGGTTTTCTGATAGGAAGAGAAATAGAATGCAGGAGGAGCAGAAATGGCAAAGAAACCTTATTACATCACAACTGCGATTGCCTATACATCAGGCAAGCCGCACATTGGAAACACGTATGAAATCGTACTGGCAGACAGTATTGCGCGGTACAAGAGATTTTTAGGCTATGATGTACGGTTCCAGACCGGTACCGATGAGCATGGTCAGAAGATCGAGCAGAAGGCAACAGAGGCAGGCGTTACCCCGAAGGAGTTCGTAGACAAGACTGCCGGTGAGATTAAGAGAATCTGGGATCTGATGAACACTTCCTATGATAAGTTCATCCGTACTACCGATGAGGATCATGAGAAGCAGGTTCAGAAGATTTTTAAGAAATTATATGAAAAAGGTGATATTTATAAAGGTGAGTATGAGGGTATGTATTGTACACCTTGTGAGTCTTTCTTTACCAGCTCCCAGCTGATCGACGGCAAGTGTCCGGACTGCGGCAGAGAGTGTCAGCCGGCGAAGGAAGAGGCATACTTCTTCAAACTCAGCAAATACACCGACAAGCTGATCCAGCACATTAACGCTCATCCGGAGTTCATTCAGCCGGAGGCAAGAAAGAACGAGATGATGAATAACTTCCTGCTTCCTGGACTGCAGGATCTGTGTGTATCCAGAACCTCCTTTAAGTGGGGCATCCCGGTTGATTTTGATGACAAGCATGTTATTTATGTATGGATCGATGCATTAACAAACTACATTACCGGCCTTGGCTATGATGTAGACGGCAACAGTGATCCGTTATTTAAGAAGTACTGGCCTGCAGATCTGCATCTGATCGGAAAGGATATCTTACGATTCCATACCATTTACTGGCCGATCATGCTGATGGCCTTAGATCTTCCGCTTCCGAAGCAGGTATTCGGTCATCCATGGCTGATCCAGAGTGACGGAAAGATGAGTAAGTCCAAGGGAAATGTAATCTATGCCGATGATCTGGTAGAGATGTTTGGTGTCGATGCGGTTCGTTATTTCCTGCTTCATGAGATGCCGTTTGAGAATGATGGCGTGATTTCATGGGAGCTGATCGTAGAGCGTATGAACTCCGATCTGGCCAATACTTTAGGAAATCTGGTGAACCGGACCATTTCCATGTCCAATAAGTACTTTGGCGGTATCGTCTATAATTCAGAGGTTTCGGAACCGGTAGACGAGGAGCTGAAGAAGCTGGCACTGGAGACTCCGTTAAAGGTAACAAAGGCAATGGAGAAGCTTCGGGTTGCAGATGCGATTACAGAGATATTCACACTCTTTAAGAGATGTAACAAATACATTGATGAGACCATGCCTTGGGCACTGGCAAAGGATGAGGCATCCCGCGGCAGACTGGAGACCGTTCTTTACAATCTGGTTGAGAGTATTACCATTGGTGCGGTATTGTTAAAGTCCTTCATGCCGGAGACTGCAGAAAAGATCTTAAAGCAGTTAAATGCAACCGATCGTGAGTGCGATCAGTTGGGAAGCTTCGGTATGTATCCGAATAATAATAAGGTAACCGAGAATCCGGAGATCTTATTCGCACGTCTGGATGTCAATGAGGTTCTGGAGGAGCTGGAGCGCCGGAAGGAAGAGGCGAAATTAAATCAGTACGGTCCTGGTATTGATGTTGAGCAGAAGGAAGAGATCGACATTGATCTGTTTGACAAGGTACAGTTACGGATGGGACAGATCATTGCCTGTGAAGAGGTAAAGAAGTCCAAGAAGCTGTTATGCTCACAGGTTAAGATCGGCAGCGAGATCCGTCAGATCGTATCCGGCATCAAGTCCCAGTACTCACCGGAAGAGATGGTAGGTAAGAAGGTCGTTGTAGTAACGAACTTAAAGCCGGCAACACTGGCAGGAGTAAAATCAGAGGGCATGCTTCTGTGTGCAGAGGATGAGAACGGAAATCTTTCTCTCTTGACATCCGAGAAGGAGATGCCGCACGGAGCAGAGATCCGTTAACAGAATTTGAAGAAATGAATGACCGCATATCAGGAATGGTGTGCGGTCATTTATAAAACCGGTAGAAAAGCAGGAGATAAAGGTTATGTGGCAGTATTTACAATATGTATTATCCGCAGCGCTTACGCTGGGATTTGTGACGATCGGGATTATCAGTTGTGTGGTTTTGCACCGGCAGAAGGGCATTCTGGTGGAAAGCCGGCTGGGGCGCTCCAGCAGTGTGTCAGAGATCATCAATGTCAATGTGGCACTGGTGGGAATCGCCATGTCTGTCTGGTTCCGGTATTACATATTTGTGCCGCCGCTCCTGATGTATATCTTCTTTATTGTCATAACGACTCGAATCCGCAGTGGACTTTCCGAAGAAGGCATGTTTGTGGGATTAACTTTTATTGACTGGGAGCACATTGAAGGTTATAAATTCGTAAATGACAACATAAATACAATAAAGGTGAAGCTGCGCGCCAATAAGCGGCAGTACATTATTGAATGCGAGAAGGACCAGCAGGAAGAGGTGGAGAATCTGGTCCGCAGAAAGTTAAAAGAGATTCCGGGAAATAATTGACACAGGAAGGGTGGAAGTTTATACTGTTGAAGGATAAAAACAGATGAAAGTACGGAGGTGCATTATGCGACATTTGATTGATCCAATGGATTTAAGCGTACAGGAAATTGAGAAGCTGTTGGCACTGGCCAATGACATTATCGAACATAAAGAAAAATATAGTGAGGTATGTAAGGGAAAGAAGCTTGCGACCTTATTTTTTGAACCAAGTACAAGAACCCGGTTGAGCTTTGAAGCAGCTATGATAGAGTTAGGCGGTAGCGTACTTGGTTTTTCTTCGGCCGATTCGTCTTCGGCAACGAAGGGAGAAAGCGTTCATGATACGGTTCAGGTTGTAGGTTGCTATGCGGATATTATTGCAATGCGGCACCCGAAGGAGGGAGCACCATTGCTCGCATCCTTAAAGTCACCGGTGCCGATCATTAATGCGGGAGACGGCGGACATGCACATCCGACACAGACTCTGACGGATCTGTTAACGATTCAGCGGGAGAAGGGAAGACTGGAGAACTTCACGATCGGTTTCTGCGGCGATCTGAAATTCGGCAGAACCGTACACTCCCTGATCAAGGCATTATCCAGATATCAGAATATCCATTACGTTCTGATCTCACCACAGGAGCTGCAGGTACCGGATTATATCCGGGAGGAAGTATTTGAGAAAAACAACATCCCGTATGAGCAGGTAGAGAGTATGGAGGATGTGATCGGGGATCTGGATATTTTATACATGACCCGTGTTCAGAAGGAACGGTTCTTCAATGAAGCGGATTATATCCGATTACGGGATACCTACATTCTGGATACCGAGAAGCTGAAGAAGGCGAAGCCGGATATGTCAATCCTGCATCCGCTTCCAAGAGTAAATGAGATTTCGACAGAGGTGGATGATGATCCGCGGGCATGTTATTTCAAGCAGGTAATGAACGGAAAGCATGTGCGGATGGCATTGATCATGACACTTCTCGGTCTTGCACCGGAGAATCTGTAAAGGAGGCAGGGATATGAATATTGATAGTATTACAAACGGAATCGTATTAGACCATATTAAAGCAGGAAAGAGCATGCAGATCTACCAGGAT
>CABQJA010000099.1 GCA_902464345.1 uncultured Clostridium sp. | reverse complement strand
TATTAGAAATAGAATGTGCTGCAATACAACCCTTTATATTTCCTTCAGTGCATGACAAGATTACTTTCTTTGCATCATCAAAAAATGGTTCTCTTTCAAGAAGATAGTCAAGCAATACATTGGTGTCAATCAGAATTTTACTTACCATATTTATCTTCCCTATAAGAAGCTAACTCTGCCGCATCATCGATAACAGTTCCCTTCTTACGTAACTGTTCCAATCTTGCAAAAGCTTCTTTCCTCTCCTTATCAGAATCATGGTATAATCCATTTACACCCTGCATAATCTGAATCACAAAGGATAGTTTATCTTCCGGTATTTTTTCCAGTTCCATCATAGCGCTTTGTCTTAATGCTGTCATAGGCCATACCTCCTCTTTAATTTTCTTCACATCTCTTTTAAACTATCTTTTTGTTTATCAGTCACAGAAGCTACAATGTAGTCCCTGTTTTTCTTTCATAATAAGTATATAACATCCCTCTCTACTTTTTCAACATAAACCTATGGGTACATAGTTTTTTAATCATTATATCTCAAGTAACAAGATTTTATTTATATTTTTTAATATTTATCAATCCCCAAAAAGGGCGTACCACCTTTCCGATGATACGCCCTTTTCTTCCACAGCCGCAACAACCGGCTGTCCGTCATCCGCTGAATCCTATAGATCCATATAAATGACTACTTCATTTCCATCTTTTTCCAGCAGTCCACTCTGAACATAGTGTCGGAAATTCCGGATCGGATCTTCCCCATTACTCTTAAATCCCATCCAGTCCTCTTCACCGGTTCTACGTTTCAGTGCTTGACTGATCGCCGGATATGTAAACCGGCATTTGAGTCTCATAATTTCCCTCAGCATACATCTCCCCCTATCTTTTTAATTATTCATCCCAGTTGTGATATACCGCCTGAACATCGTCATCCTCATCCAAGAGATCCAGAATACGATTCATCTTCTTTATATCCTCTTCGCTGCTTAACTCTACCCATGTCTGTGGGATCATTGTTACCTCTGCAGATGCCATTGGAATCTTTTCGTTCTCTAATGCTTCACGAACTGCACTGAAGTCTTCCGGTGTAGTGATTACCTCGTAGCTGTCATCTTCATCCGAGAAATCCTCTGCGCCTGCATCCAGTGCCAGCATCATCAGATCATCTGCGTCCATCTCGCACTCTTCCTTATCAATGATGATCTGTCCCTTTTGATCAAACATGAAAGATACACAGCCGGTTGTTCCTACATTACCGCCACCCTTTGTGAATGCGTTTCTTACATTGGAAGCGGTACGGTTCTTGTTATCAGTTAATGTATCTACGATAATTGCCGTTCCGTTCGGTCCATAGCCTTCATATGTGATGGATGTATAGTTAACCGCCTCTGCATTGCCGGCTGCCTTCTTAATACCACGTTCGATAGTATCGTTTGGTACATTATTTGCCTTTGCCTTTGCAATTACATCACGAAGCTTGGAGTTATTGTCCGGATTCGGACCGCCTTCCTTTACCGCTACTGCGATTTCTTTTCCGATAATGGTGAAAATCTTACCCTTTGCAGCGTCGTTCTTTTCTTTCTTATGCTTAATGTTTGCAAATTTTGAATGTCCTGACATTGTTTTCTCCTTCTATTTCTCTCATTCTTTTTCAACTATGGGTCTTTTAAAGTCCCTAAACCTTCAATATTATATCACTCTTTTAACCACCTGTAAAGATTTTGTCCGGAATGTAACTCTTTCGACTATAGAATCGATTTCGTCATATTTTGGTAATCAGCCACCCAATCGCCGGAATGGTGACAACCGACAGTGCCGTTGATATAAATACTCCGACTGAAGCCAGTCTGACATTCCCCTTATACTGACTGCTTAACATAACTGCCAGCGAGGCTACCGGCATTGCTGCCGTCATCGTTGCAACTCCGATCAGCAGACTGTCTGTTGTTATCAGTTTTATCAGAAAATATGTAATCATCGGAAGTACGATCAGACGCAGGAAGCTCATCCAATAAATCCGCCCTTCCCGGAATACTTCCCTTAACGGAACCTCCGCCAATGACGCTCCAAGCACCAGCATAGACAGCGGAGTTGTTAACATTCCCACAATATCCAGCGTCTGCTCCATTACCTGTGGGACATGAAGCCGGACAGCAAATATCACCAGTGCCAGCACAGATGCTATGATTCCGGGGCTCAACAGCTTCTTCGGATCAAAGCCGGATGTTTGCGCCGCTCCATCGGATACCAGAATAATTCCATATGAAAAAGCCAGCAGATTAAATGGCAGATTGAAGATGGCTGACAGAAAAATTGCTTTCGTGCCATATAAAGCCTCCATGATCGGATATCCCATAAATGCACAATTACTGAAAATCAGCATAAACTGATAGATGCCCCGCTGCTCCTTCGGCGTACGGCTGAGCCGGGTAAGCACCCACGCAAACCCAATCATCACTGCGTAGAAACCCAGACCGGCCAGAAAGAAATGAAACACCTCCGAAAGACTGCCCTTGTCCATGTTCTCGAACACAGACGCAAGAATCAGTGCCGGCAGTGATACATGAACCACCAACGCCGAAAGCTTACCGTTTGTCTTCGGATCGATCATGCCTTTTTTCGCCAGACCGTATCCCAGTATCAGGAGCAGAAACAGCTCCACCATTGTGTTAACCACAACCATTATATCCATTATTTTTCTTTTTCCTTCGTGTCCTCTTGTATTTTGGTCACTTTAACCTGGACGATCATCTTATCATGGATATCAATCGGCTGGAACGAATAGCCCTGATATATAATATTAATCTCTTCATTTTCCATCGGAAGTCTTCCGAGCTCATATAACAGGAAGCCGTTCAGGGTATCAATATCTTCATCCGGGAACTCTATTCCAAGCAGATCGGCAATCTCATCCAGCCGTGCCATTCCCCGCATCAGATAAGCATCCTCCTGACCAAGTTTAATAATATCATGCTCCTCTTCGTCATATTCGTCTAGAATATTTCCGACAATTACCTCCAGAATATCCTCCATTGCCACGATGCCCTCTGTCTGTCCGTATTCATCTACAACAATGGCCATATGTATTTTCTTTGTCTGCATATCCTTAAACAGCTTACTGATCCGCTGTGTCGGATGCACAAAAAACGGTTCCCTGGCGATCTCTGCCAGACTCGTCTCTTTATCCTTCATGTAATAACGCATGGCGTCTTTCAAATGCAGGACTCCTATGATATTATCCAGATCCTCCTCATATAACGGATATCTGGAAAATCCATTCTCCAGCATAATATTCATCGCCTCTTCCAGACTTAAAGCAGCATCTATCCCCTCTACCTTCTGTCTGGAGCTCATAACATCCCTGGCTTCCTTATCGCCAAATTCAAAGATATTATTGATCATTTCCGCTTCGTCTTCCAGAATCACACCCTGTTCGTGTCCTTCTGTTACCATGGAACGGATCTCATCCTCTACCTGCTCTTCATAGTTTGTTTTGTTCCGAAACATCTTCCGAAACAAGCGACTGGGACCATTTTGGCTCATCTGTTCGTTCTCCTTTCGCACGAATCACTTATCAATCAATTATTATCATTATCAAAATACCATGTTTTTCCTTATGCCGTCAATTCCTTATGTAAGTTCCAAACTGATCATAAGGGCAGCATCCACCTGTTGCATAATTTCACCATCCAGATGACAGACCTTCTCACGCAATCTTTTCTTATCGATCGTCCGAATCTGCTCCAGCAGAATGATCGAGTCCCGGATGATCTCACACCGCCGGCAATCCAGCTCAATATGCGTCGGAAGCTTTGCCTTTGTCATCTTACTTGTGATGGCTGCAACGATCACCGTGGAGCTGTGACGGTTGCCCGCTTCATTCTGTATCACCAGTACCGGCCTTACGCCTCCCTGCTCCGAACCCACGACCGGTCTCAAATCTGCATAATATATATCGCCACGTTTAATAATCATGTTTCACACTCCAGACTTTATTTACTGATTAGAGTATTTCCAAAGTTATCCGGAGTATTCACTGTCTTCATTTCTTAATTATTCCACGCATTCTCATTCCACTGATACGGAGTTTCCGCCAGATAATCCAACACGCCTGCCTGCTGTCCGTTTAATGTATAAATCCGTGGAATCCTTCTGGTCATGCCACAGACAAACTCATAATTAAAGCTTGCGCTTGCATCCGCAATCTCCTCGACCGGAATCATTTCTTTTCCGTCTCTGCCAAACAGCGTAACCGTATCCTCTACTTCTACGCCCGGAATATCCGTCACATCTACCATGAACTGATCCATACAGATTCGTCCGATGATCGGTGCCGACTTACCGTGGAGCAGGACTCTGCCCTGATTGGACAGTGCCCGCTTGTAACCATCCGCATATCCGACCGGAACCGTTGCCACCCGCGTTTCCTTTTTCGTTACATAGGTCCATCCATATCCGATTCCTGTACCGGCCGGTACGGTTTTCAGATATGTGATCTTACTGCGAAGTGACATTGCCGGGATCAGAGCTGCACTCTCTTTCTCCACTTCCTCTGACGGATATAAACCATATGTACTGATGCCGGAGCGGACCATATCCAGTCCCAGATCTCCGCATTCCATGATTGCCGCACTGTTTGCCGCATGCCGGATAGGGAACCGGATACCTTCTGATTCCAACGCACCGAGCATATACCGGAACTGATTTAACTGATACTCAAATGCATCCTTGTTTCTCTCATCCGCTTTTGCAAAATGCGTAAATATGCCCTCCAGTTCGATGCCCGGAAGCTCTGCGATCTTCTTAATATCTTCAATTGCCGCATGATTACACGGAAATCCGATCCGGCTCATCCCGGTGTCTATTTTAATATGTACTTTGGCCTTCTGCCCCATACGCACTGCAGTTTCCGACAACCGGACGGCATCTTTCAGGCTGAAAATATTGATCGTAATCCGATTCTTTATCAGCTCCTCAAACTCCTCCGGCATACAGGCACCAAGCACCAGGATCGGTGTCTGAATCCCATATCTTCTAAGCTCCGCTCCCTCTGCCAGATGTGCGACCGCATAATAATCCGCCAGATCCTCCAGAGCCCTTGCTACCGCAACAGCTCCATGTCCATATGCGTCCGCCTTTATAACTGCCAGCAACAGGGTAGTCGGCCGGATATGCTGCCTCATTTCCATTATATTATGCCGGATGGCATCTAAGTCCACTTCTGCCTGTACATTATACCAATTCATGATAATTCTCCTGCTTCCCTTCTATATAAATATCCCTTAATACGGACTCCAGTCCGCTGATAATATCGCCTGCCAGCATGGATGCGGCTCCCCGCAGCTCCGATGCCCGGTCACCTGCCAGTCCATGAAGAAATACACCTGTCCTGGCCGCTTCTGCGGGTGTCAGTCCCTGTGCTGTCAGTGCTGCGATCACACCTGTCAGTACATCTCCGGAGCCTCCGGTCGCCATCCCGTCATTTCCGGACAGATTCAGATATGAGGATTCCTCCTCCGGTACTGCCACCACAGTGTGTGCATCCTTCATGACACAGATCACCTGATTTTCCTGTGCAAACCGCCGGGCCTCTTCCCATGGGCATTGCTTCAGGTCCCCGATCCTGCGACCACTGATCCGTTCCATCTCCTTCATATGCGGAGTCAGGATCAGGTCTGCAGCTGCAGTTCTCTGTTTCCGCCATCCGGTCTCCCCGGAAAGAATCGTAATCGCATCTGCATCCAGAATCACAGGACATGCCGCCTGCATTCCCTGTTTCACCAGCCTGTGCCCCGTCTCTCCGGTTCCAATGCCCGGTCCAAGCACCATGCAATCTGCCCATGCAGCCGCTTCCTTCACCATAACCTCTGCTTCCTCGGCACTCTGATACACCTGTAGAAGTGCCTCCGGAAGCCGTTCCTGTATTGCTTCCCGATTATTGATATGTGTGACCACCCTTACCAGTCCGCATCCGGTCCGATAAGCAGCCTCTGCACTCAGTAATGCCGCTCCGCATACCATCTCACTGCCCGCAACTATGGCAACCTTACCGAAGGTACCTTTATTGCCGCCTGCCTTCCGTATCGGGAGCAACCCCTTCAGTTCGTCCGGTTCATATGCATAGCATGCAAAGGACTGCTTTTCAAAGAAAGCGGCCGGGAATCCGATATCCGCAACGATCACATCTCCGCAATAATCCGGTCCTTCGCCCAGAAGCTGTCCGGTCTTCATGCAGCCGAATGTCACAGTCAGATCCGCCCGAAATGCCGTTCCATATAAATGACCGGTCGTGCTGTCTATTCCTGTCGGCATATCCACTGCACATTTTAATCCCCCAAGTGCATTCAGTGCTTCCAGCACTTCCTTCTGCGGTGACACGATCTCCCGGTGCAGCCCGACACCAAACAGTGCATCAACCACCACATCATATCGTGGCTGCTTCCACTGCTCCATCTCTTCTGCCGTAATTCCTTCTTTTATATCTATATGAAGCTGCTGCAGAATATGTTTCTGCTGCTGATACTGCTCCGATTCCCGTTTTAAGCCGCCAACCTGATACACATCCACACGACAGCCCTGTTCAGACAGCAGCCGTGCGATCGCCAGTCCGTCTCCACCGTTATTTCCGCCTTCCGTAACGACCAGAACCGCCGGTGCATGATGACAGCCGAACAGATCCAGCTCTTCCATATAATCCATCAGTACCTGTACCACTGCGAGAGCTGCCCGCTCCATCAGTACCATAGACGGGATTCCGATTTCATTGATCGTGCAGGCATCAACCGCCTGTATTTCTGTTCCTGTTGCAATTACTTTCATGATTTCAGTCTCCTTTTCTCCTCATCATAAGCTTATGGTATGGATTTGTCAAACCCCTGCTTTCCCCTTGTATCTCCACATCTTTCTATGATATAATTGTGAAATATATGAGTTAAAAGATTGGAGGAAACATCCATGATTCTGGCATGCCAGTCAGTTTCCAAGTCATTTGGAGTCAAGGAAGTATTAAAGAACATTCAATTTCACATAGAGGATCACGAAAAAGCAGCACTTGTCGGTATCAATGGTGCCGGAAAATCAACCCTTCTTAAGATCATTATGGGTGAGGAATCCGCTGATTCCGGTCAGGTAACGCTCGGCAAGGACAAAACCATCGGTTATCTGGCACAGCAGCAGGAGCATTCTTATCAGCATACGATCTATGAGGAAATGCTTTCCGTAAAACAACATATTATCGAGCTGGATCGGCAGATCCGTGACACAGAGGCAGCCATGAAGCATGCGGAAGGTGACGATCTTACCAGACTGCTGGACACCTATACCCGTCTGAATCATGAGTTTGAACAGCTGAACGGCTATGCCTACAAGAGTGAGATCAACGGTGTCTTAAAGGGTCTGGGATTTCAGGAGTCCGATTATGATACGAAGATATCTACCCTTTCCGGCGGTCAGAAGACCCGCGTGGCTCTTGGCAGACTGCTTTTAAGTCATCCGGACATCATATTACTGGATGAGCCGACCAACCATCTGGATATGGACTCCATTTCCTGGCTGGAGACTTATCTGACCAATTATGACGGAGCCGTTCTGATCGTATCTCATGACCGTTATTTTCTGGACCGCATTGTTACCAAGGTCATTGAACTGGAATTCGGCACCAGCCGTGTCTATAACGGAAACTACAGCTACTACGCTTCCAAGCGGGAAGAGATCCGTGCCAGCGAAATGAAGGCCTATTTAAACCAGCAGGCCGAGATCAAGCATCAGGAAGAGGTCATTGCCAAGCTGAAATCCTTCAACCGGGAGAAATCTATCAAACGTGCGGAAAGCCGTGAAAAGATGCTCAACCACATTCAGGTACTGGATAAACCACAGGAGATCCGGGACGCCATGCGGATTCGTCTGGAGCCGGAGGTCGAAAGCGGCAATGACGTTCTCCTGATCGAGCA
>CABQJA010000098.1 GCA_902464345.1 uncultured Clostridium sp. | reverse complement strand
AATATACATTTTAGCTATAATTATAAATAAGTTATACTATTCGCCATCTTATATGGCAGGAATCTATGAAACACGGGGGTTTTAATTATGGCAATAACAGATTTCATGGATCTTTCATTATTAGAACAGGTTTTGGAAGATTGGACAATATCCACCGGTATGTCAGCCGTAGCAATTGACAAGGACGAGAATTATATCACAAAAGAATTCGGTTATACAGATTTCTATGAGAAGTATCATCGCAGTGCTGCTGATGACCTGCGTCGTCATATCAGCCGTAATGACAGTGATATCAGCTGGTTTACCCACAGTGGTCTGACCTACTTCACCGCACCGATTCAGGTGGCCGGTAGCTGTGTCGGCAAGATCATTGCCGGTCAGTTCCTGGCAGAAGAGCCGGATGATGATGTATTTTCCGCAGAAGCTTCTGAACAGGGGATCAATCCGGATGCCTATCTGGAAGCCCTGCATCAGGTACCGGTCAAGGAAGAAGCTACAGTTCAGGCTGCTGCCAGACTTCTTCAGACTCTGGTAAACAATCTGGTGAATCTCGAATATAATCAGTCCTCTAACAGTTCTCTGGTAAGTGCTTTGGAGGAGAATATTTCAAAAGCTGCCGATCTGATCGACGAGATCAATGGCGAGTCGTTAGCCCTGGACAAGATTGAGAGCAAACAGAAGATCTTATCCCTGAATGCTTCGATCGAAGCCGCCAGAGCCGGTGAGTTCGGTCGTGGCTTCGCAGTCGTTGCTTCCGAGTTCGGTAAGCTGGCTGTTAACTCCGGCGAGATCAATAAGTCTATCAAGACTTCCTTGAAATCCTTGACCAGTGTGATCAATGAGCTGGAAGAACAGTCTAAATAAGAAGCAGAACATAAAGAATTCGGGCATAAAGAATTCTAAAAAAGGAACATAAAAAGAACTCCGGATCCGGAGTTCTTTTTATGTTCCTTATCAGATGATCCGTAACATTCTTTATCATCAAACTAGAATGCCATCTTCTCTTCAAAATAAGCCTTCAGGTCTTCGATCTTAACACGCTCCTGTGCCATTGTGTCACGATCACGCACCGTTACAGCGCCATCCTCTTCTGATTCAAAATCATATGTGATACAGAACGGAGTACCGATCTCATCCTGACGACGATACCGCTTACCGATATTTCCTCTGTCATCATACTCACAGTTATAATATTTAGAAAGCTCTGCATAGATCTTCTCTGCACCTTCATTCAGCTTCTTAGATAACGGAAGCACACCGATCTTAACCGGTGCCAGTGCCGGATGGAAATGCAATACTGTCCGGACATCACCGCCCTCTAACTCTTCTTCATCATAAGCGCTGCATAAGAATGCCAGAGTGACACGGTCTGCACCTAACGAAGGCTCGATTACATATGGGATGTACTTCTCCTTCTTCTCATCATCGAAGTAATCCATCGGCTCACCGGATGTTTTCTGATGCTGCGTCAGATCATAATCGGTACGGTCTGCAATACCCCACAGCTCGCCCCAGCCGAATGGGAACAGGAACTCAATATCTGTAGTACCTTTACTATAGAAGCAAAGCTCTTCCGGAGAATGATCTCTTGCTCGCATCTCTTCTTCCTTCATGCCAAGATTCTTCAGCCAGTCGATACAGAACTGTCTCCAATAGGTGAACCATTCCAGATCCGTTCCCGGCTCACAGAAGAACTCCAGCTCCATCTGCTCGAACTCTCTGGTACGGAAGGTAAAGTTACCCGGTGTAATCTCATTACGGAATGATTTACCGATCTGACCGATACCAAACGGAATCTTCTTACGGGAGGTTCTCTGTACATTCTTGAAGTTTACGAAAATACCCTGTGCGGTCTCCGGTCTCAGATATACAGTATTCTTAGCATCCTCTGTAACACCCTGGAAGGTCTTGAACATCAGATTAAACTGACGGATATCTGTAAAATTATGCTTTCCGCAGGTCGGACATGGAACCTGATTATTCTCGATAAAGTCCATCATCTGATCCTGACTCCAGCCGTCTACAGAACCACCCAGATCAATGCCATGCTCTTCTGCATAGTCCTCGATCAGCTTATCCGCACGAAACCGCTCATGACATTCCTTACAATCCATCAACGGATCTGCGAATCCGGCAAGATGTCCGGAAGCTACCCATGTCTGCGGATTCATCAGAATCGCACAGTCAACACCTACATTATATGGATTCTCCTGAATAAACTTCTTCCACCAAGCACGCTTTACGTTGTTCTTCAGTTCAACACCCAGATTACCGTAATCCCAGGTATTTGCCAGTCCGCCGTAAATCTCTGAACCCGGGTATACAAACCCTCTCGCTTTTGCTAATGCAACGATCTTATCCATAGTTTTTTCCATTTTTCCAACCTCACTCATTTTAGTCTCATTCATTGCCTGCGGCAATTATTTAAATACGATTACAGCAACACCTTCACCGTTCGCCGTATACGTACCGTTCACTTCTGTTACATACGAATTATAATACTGCACCTTGCCTTTACAGACAATGTCCATTGCATCACTGACCTCCAATACCTTCAGTCCGTCTGTATCAATATCAGCAGCTTTCACCGTTGTTCCATCCGACTTCACAATCAGATCACCGGTCAGTTCCGCCTGTGCGGCATCCGCCAGCACATACTCCGTATGATTGAATGCATTATACGTTGTCATATCCTGATATGTCAACTTAAGCTTCGCCAGACTGTTCTCTGTCTGTATCTCCTTAATCTCAATACTACCCTCACCATTGGCGGTATTATACGCGTTCACCTCATCCGTTACAAACTGTTCCAGGTCGGTCATACTGTAATCTCCGTCCGAAAAATCCTCAACCGAAACATCTGCGATCTTTCCGTCCTTATGAACCGTCATGGTGTTCGTCATAATCGAATCCATGCCCCCGGTGCATCCGACCAAAAGCACTGCACTCAGCATGATTCCAACTATCAAAAGCCCCTGTTTCATTCCGAAATCCTCCTGCTTGATATACGATATCCATTCTATAATGGCTTTATCATTGTAACGTTTAATCCCACGGATTGCAAGAGAGAGAATCAAGAAATTCTGCGGATTTAAAGCTCCGGTCCGTATATTCCGCCAGAAAATCCGTGCAGATCCGGTTCAGCTCCTGCTGTACCTCTGCCGACACCTGAAAGGAATACAGCTTTTCCAGTGTCGTACTCAGGATAAACTGTAACGTATATACCGTAGACGGATTTAACAGCTCACTGATATCATAATCCACCAGACAATGATCAACACAGACCAGTCCGCCCTGCCTTGCCCGGAATACATATCCGGTTCCCTGATTGCCACAGCGTACACAGGAAAATACCTGCATTTCCTCTCCGTCCAGTGCCATTGCCCGGATCTCATAGATCCGCCGGATCAGCTCCGCCGGGACCTGCTTCTTCGCGATTGCACGAAGTGTCACATACAGAAGCTTCAGCTGCTCTCTGTCATCCAGATTCTCATGTGTCAGATGCTCTGCCAGTTCACAGAAATACGTACCATATGTAATTCCGTCCAGATCCGTCTTTACCTCATCAAAATAATTCTGCACCTCTATACTCTGTACCCGATACGCATCCCGTCCGGAAAACAGTGCAAATCTTCCATAGGTAAACGGCTGGCTGGCTGCTGTCAATGGATTCCCGGCACGTCGGACGCCCCGGACAAACGCGGAAATCTTTCCACGTTCCTTCGTCAGGATCACCAGCCGCCTGTCATAGTCACCTACCTGTGTTGCCTTTAACACCATTCCGGTCACTTCCGTCTGCATGCTTCATCACTCCCTCTGCTCGAACCCAAAGTTCTTTAACAGATAGTCACTGTCCCGCCAGTCCTTTTTCACCTTTACCCACAGCTTCAGGTTTACCTTGGTATCCAGCAGCTTCTCCATATCCAGCCGGGCCTGTGTTCCGATCTTCTTCAACATAGCGCCCTGCTTTCCGATAATAATTCCCTTATGCGAATCCCGCTCGCAGATGATCGTAGCATCAATGTCCACAATATTCTTCCCCGGACGATCCTTCATAACATCGATCACCACTGCGATCCCGTGCGGGATCTCATGATCCAGGCACCGCAATGCCTTCTCCCGGATAATTTCTGCCACGATCTGCCGCTCCGGCTGATCCGTGATCGTATCCTCATCATAATACTGCGGCCCTTCCGGCAGATATTTTAAAATCGCCCGGATCACATCCTTCGTATTCCGGTCACGCAATGCGGACACCGGAATGACTGCATCAAAGGAATACTCCTTCCGGTATGCCTCCATCGCCGCTTCAACCGCCTGCTTCTCTACGGTATCAATCTTATTGATCACAAGGATGATCGGTGTATGCACCGTTTTCAAACGCTCAATGATTGCCCGCTCTCCCTTACCGATATAGGTGGTCGGTTCTACCAGCCATAATACGACATCCATCTCACTCAGTGCCGAATTCACAGCACTCATCATATATTCACCCAGCTTGTTTTTCGCCCGGTTAATACCCGGTGTATCCAGAAAGACAATCTGTCCATCCTCACAGGTATATACCGTCTGGATCCGATTTCTCGTCGTCTGTGCTTTATTACTGGTAATGGCGATCTTCTGCCCTACCAGATGATTCATCAATGTGGATTTTCCTACATTGGGTCTGCCAATGATCGTAACAAATCCGGATTTATATGTCTGTTTCATGCTATCTCCTCTAAAATACCGTTCTGATATTCTTGAAATGCTCTGCTTCCTGCTCAATCTTCTTCTCATTACCGATCACACAGATGGCGCCGGATGAAACAACAGACTGAACCAACTGTGCCAGTCCGCGAATCGTTGCCTGATTCGTAGAAAGCAGTTCATCCCTCCTCTTCTGCCGATATTCATCGCTAATACCGGTCAGATACAGACTGAAGTCCCGCTCGCCGCGGTCATATGCATTTAGCGGAATATCCGCTGCGCCGATCGTCCCGATAATATATTTGGTCATGTCTCTGTCTTCGGCCCGGAAGCCTGCCACATACTCTGCTGCCTTCTGATAAACCTCGTAGGTCTCCATCAGCTTCGGATCCCGGTAGGAGGTCAGATAGCTGGTACCGTTATCCCCGAAGCCGCACATGCATCCATATGCACCGCCCTGTACACGCACATTGATCCACAGATAATCATAGGAGAAAATCGTCTCCAGCACCCGCAGTGCCCCGGTGGTCTCAAAGCCTGCCTTCTTATAATTTCCGGCAGTTGCCACATACTGTACCTGACTGGCTGTCTTAAATGCCTCATTGCGGAGCTCCGGCTTCAGCTGCTCCGGCTGATGTGCCACACTCCGGTTGGACAGATAAACGGAAAACAGCGTCACATTCATGCCGATCGCTTCTTCCACATCATTATCTCCGGTATAAGAAATCACCAGATTCTCCTTATGCAGTAACTCCTCAAGTACTGCCTGCAGCTGCTTCACCAGATCCTCTTTCTTCGCCTCAAAGTTCTGATTCAGATCATCAATAAACTCATAGTAATCAATACCCTTTGCACGTTCTTTTACATATTGCCCGATTGAGATATAGGACATCGCGCGGGCTGCAGCCGTGGAATGTCCGCGACTCAGCAGATCCGGCTTCATAGATGCCTTGATCTCTGCCAGAATCTCTGCCAGCCGCTTTGTATCATTCAACCGGCTATGCAGCAGCAATTCTTCGATCAGCTTAAATGTATCCTCAATCTGCTCATATAACATCTTCGCCTTCACATCAAAGGTCGGCAGATACTCATCTGCATTCAGACTGCCCCGTACATCAAAGGAGGTCCGGATGCTTCCGGATTTCAGCCGGATCTCGCTCGCCAGCTCATTATAACTGTAATGCTCTGTGTCAATCATACCCATAACAGCGGCCAGCAGATTCGCATACGGCAGCATCTCGACCGGAAGCTTATCCAGTTTAAAGCACAGATGTACATAGGCAATTCCGTTCGTAAAGATCGGGTGTACCACCACCGGGATCCCCAGCATATCCTTCACCACATTCTGCTGTGGCTGAATCTTTGGCTCAATATCCGCGATCTCAAGCAACGGAATCTTCCGGATATCCTCTTCCGGAGACGGATCCTCCTGATACTTCTTTAATGCCTTCGTATCTGCGATCAGCTGCTCGATCTGTCCCGGATTCAGAGATGCCTTATACTCTGCAAGAGAAGCCTTCACTGCCTGCTCTTTCTTCTCGTTTAAGCCCTGCTCCGGCTTCAGTACCACCAAACTCCGATGTGTATTGTCCAGAAGATAGGTCTGAATCGTGCGCTCAAAGAATCCATTCTCCAGTCCACGTTTCATGAAACCAAGTGTCTCATCCATCTTAATATGAATAAACGGTGCCCGATCATCATATAACCAGCTGTCAAATGCCTTCAGTCCGTACATGAGGCCCTTCGGATACCGGCCGAAATCAGACTCCCGGAGCTGAAACTCCAGCGAATTGATTGCCGCCTGCATTGCCTTCTTCGGCACTCCTTCTTCGCAGATTTTCTGCAACGTATCGCGGATCACCTGCTCAAACCGCTCCTGATCCTCCTCGTTCGCATTGTGCGCAATGATTGAAAAGATCGGCTGCTGGATCGTACTGTCGTAAGACGACTCAATATCCTTACCGATCCCGGCCCGGATCAGTGCCTGCTTTAACGGTGCTCCCGGCATATCAAGCAGTACAGACTGCAGCAGCTGCAATGCCATATAAAGCTCAGGCTGCAGACTGGTTCCGATCACTACATTATAAGAAAGGAATGTATTATCCTTCATGTCCTCCGACTCTGCCAGCGAGTAAGAATATGTCTTCTTCACCGGTCCCGGATACTCGATCTGCATATGAATTCTGGAATCCACCTTCTGATAATCATAGTGGCACAGGTATTCCTCGTCCAGAAACCGAAGCTTCTCCTCCACGTCCATATTTCCGTAGAGATAAATATAACTATTGGACGGATGATAATATTTCCGATGGAAATCAAGAAATGCCTCCTGTGTCAGAGTCGGAATCGCTGATGGCTCTCCACCGGATTCACAGGCATAGGTCGTATCCGGCAGCAACGACATCTGGATCAGCCGTGCCAGCTCCTGATTCGGATCCGAATAGACCCCCTTCATCTCGTTGTAAACCACACCATTATAGGTCAGTTCACCGTCCGGAGCCTCCAGCTCATAATGCCAGCCCTCCTGCTTCATAATCTCCGGATGAATATAAATATTCGGATGGAACACCGCATCCAGATAAACATCCATCAGATTCTGGAAATCCTTATCATTATAGCTGGCGATCGGGTATACCGTCTTATCCGAATATGTCATTGCATTTAAGAATGTATTTAAAGAACCCTTTGCCAGCTCCACGAACGGATCCTTCGCCGGGAACTTCCGGGAACCACAGAGTACAGAATGCTCCATGATATGCGGGACTCCGGTATCATCATGCGGTGGTGTCCGAAATCCGATGGTAAATACCTTATTGGTATCCTCGTTACTGATCACGACCACTCTTGCCTTTGTCTTTCTATGTCTGAAAATATATCCGGTTGCCGACAGCTCCGGAATAGCTTCCTGCTCTAATAAATCATATGCGCCCATGCGTTTCATCGCTGTTCCTCCTTGTTTCACTTTCTTCTATATTATGAATCCGTTACATATTATGCCAGTATCACAAGATATATCCTACCATGTTTTCCCATGATTGGCAAACCGATTACCTCTTTCTGAAAAATATTATTTGAAATTTCTTGCAACACCATACATCCTATTTTACACTGATTAATATAACACTGAAAAATAACGATTCACAGACTTTATAAAGGGGGTTATGAATATGAAATCAGGAACTAATTTTTTAAAGAAAGCTTTATCTTTTACATTACTCGGTTCTCTGGCACTATCTCTGTGTGCCTGCAGCGCTTCAC
>CABQJA010000097.1 GCA_902464345.1 uncultured Clostridium sp. | reverse complement strand
TTGTTTTTGATTTTTCCTTCATTATTTTTCACTTTTTACGTAAATTATTTTTATTTCTTGTTTTTTACGTAAAACTTTGTGGTTTGTGAGCCAATTCGTTCATTTTTCTGTCTCCTGTGCATCTCCATCTGCACATATAAAAAAAGACTGTCACCGAATTATTTTCATTCGATGACAGCCTTTTTCTTCCGGCTACTATTTCAATGCTTCGCTCATAGATCGTACATATTCTGCAACCGGATCTCCTGCCTCTGTGCCGTATTTTGCGATCAGCTTTACAATGGCGCTTCCTACGATGACACCATCCGCCAGCTGTCCCATTTTCTCCGCCTGCTCCGGAGAATGGATTCCGAATCCAATCGCAACCGGCGTATCCGTTACCTGCCGGATCTTCGCCACAATGTCACCGAGATCTGTCGTGATCTCGTTCCGTTCTCCGGTAACGCCCATGGAGGAAACCAGATAAATATAACCTCTGGCATCCTTTGCCAGCATCTGTACCCGTTCGTCACTGGTCGGTGCGATCAGGGTGATCTTATCAACGCCATAACCGGCCGCAATCTCCGTCAGCTCTGCGCTTTCCTCATACGGCATGTCAGGAATGATAAAACCGTCTATCCCAACCTCGGTGCACTTCTTGCTGAAGCGGTCATAGCCATATCGGAATACCGGATTCAGATAGGTCAGAAATACCAGCGGGACCGTTACCTGTGGCCGGATCCGTTCTACCATGTCAAACACCATATCCAGTGTACAGCCGCCCTTATTGGACAGTGCCCGCACATTTGCTTCCTGAATAACCGGTCCCTCTGCGATCGGATCTGAGAATGGAATACCGATCTCGATCAAACCGGCACCTGCCTCCTGCATCTTCAGAATAAACTCCTCTGTCTTAGCCAGATTCGGATCTCCTGCGGTCAGGAATCCTACAAATACCTTTTTCTTTTCGAATGCTTCTTTTATCTTACTCATATAATTCCACTCCTCTGTATCTTGCTATTGCTGCCACATCCTTATCTCCGCGACCGGACAGACAGCAGATAATGATCTGATCCTTCCGCATGGTCGGAGCCAGCTTGATGACTTCTGCTACCGCATGTGAACTCTCGATCGCTGCTATAATACCTTCTGTCCGTGCGATATATTCAAATGCATCCACTGCCTCATCATCTGTGATCGCCACGTATTCCGCTCTTCCACTGTCATGCAGATACGCATGCTCCGGTCCGATACCCGGATAGTCCAAGCCGGCCGAAATCGAATAAACCGGTGCGATCTGTCCGTATTCATCCTGACAGAAATAAGACTGCATGCCATGGAAAATACCCTCGGTTCCGGTTGCGATCGTTGCTGCCGTATCCTTGGTATGAATACCTCTGCCGGCCGCCTCGCAGCCGATCAGCCGCACGTCCTTATCATTGATGAACTCATAAAACATCCCCATCGCGTTACTGCCACCGCCAACGCATGCCATAACCGCATCCGGCAGCCTGCCTTCCTTCTCCAGAATCTGTGCTCTGGCTTCCCGGCTGATCACGCTCTGGAAATCCCGTACGATCATCGGAAACGGATGCGGTCCCATAACAGAGCCCAGAACATAATGCGTATCATCTACCCGTTTCGTCCATTCGCGCATACACTCATTGACCGCATCCTTCAGAGTCCGGGTACCGGTCTTTACCGCATGCACCTTCGCTCCAAGCAGCTCCATCCGGTATACATTCAATGCCTGACGGATCGTATCCTCTTCACCCATGAAGATCTCGCACTCCAGATCCAGCAGGGCAGCCGCGGTCGCAGTCGCCACTCCATGCTGTCCGGCTCCGGTTTCCGCAATGATCCGGGTCTTTCCCATTCGTTTTGCCAGCAGAGCCTGTCCCAGTACATTATTGATCTTATGGGAACCGGTATGATTCAAGTCCTCCCGTTTAAAATAGATCTTGGCACCGCCCAGCTCTCTGGTCATCTTCTCTGCATAATAGAGAAGGGATGGACGTCCCGCATATTCTCGGAGCAGCCGGTTCAACTCCTCATTGAACTCCGGATCCTTCTTATAATATTCATACGCATCCTCCAGCTTATGAATCTCATTCATCAGAGTTTCAGGTATGTACTGTCCTCCGTGTTTTCCATATCTTCCTTTTGCCATCTTATATTCCTCCGTATTTCTATCCTTCTGTCTGCATCCTTTTCCATAAACGGTCTTGCTCAATGTCGTTCCCGCGCCCTTGCAATCAGTGACCGGATTTTCTCCCGGTCCTTATAGCCGTCTGTCTCCACACCGCTGCTGACATCCACTGCATATGGTTTCACCGTGTCAATCGCAGTCGTGATATTCTCCGGTCGGAGACCTCCCGCCAGAAAGAACGGTCTGTCTACCCCATTTAACAGCTCCCAGTTAAAGCTCTGACCGGTACCGCCATCCTGTCCTGTACAGCAGGCATCATATAAGAGATAGTCTGCATCCACAGTCAGGCTGTCCGCAACATCCTCTGCCGTTTTCACTCGGATTGCCCGAATGATCTTCGTTTTCGGTAATCTCGCCCGCAGGCTCCGGATGTAGGTTGCATCCTCATTTCCATGGAGCTGTACCATTTCGATCGTTCCTTCTGTCACATGCTTCACTACCGTTTCGATCTCCGCATTCACGAAAACGCCAATCGGAACGATCCCCGGCACCAACATAGCCCGCAGAGCTTTCGCCTGCTCCGGTGTGATATACCGGTGGCTTTTCGGAGCAAAGATGAATCCGATATAGTCCGGTCCTGCTTCATTTACATATACTACATCCTCCGGTCTTCTCAGCCCGCATATCTTAACCTTTGTCACAGCCTGCACCTGCCAATCTCCGAAGGGTCTCGCCGGTATCGCCTGCCCGCATCATGGTCTCTCCGATCAGCACCGCATGGACACCTGCTTTACTCAGCACCCGAATATCTTCTTCCGTCCGGATACCGCTCTCGGAAACAAACACCTTATCCTGCGGAACCAGCTTGCGAAGTCGCAGACTATTGTTTATGTCCACCGTAAAATCCTTTAGGTTGCGGTTATTCACTCCGACGATCTGCGCCCCTGCCGCCAGAGCCTTCTCAACCTCCGACTCGTCATGTGCTTCTACCAGTGCAGACAGCCCGATTGCATGTGCAATCTCCAGATAGTCCTTTAATCGCTCCGCTTCCTGCAATGAACAGATCAGAAGCACCGCCGACGCACCCAACGTCTTCGCCTCATAGATCTGATAACTGTCCAGAAGAAAATCCTTCCGCAGAGTCGGTATTTTCACTGCCGCCGATATCTCCTTCAGATATTCATCCTTCCCAAGGAAATAATTCGGCTCGGTCAGTACCGATATTGCACCGGCTCCAGCCTGTTCATATTCCAGTGCCTTTTCCCGGTACGGAAACTCCTCCGAAATAATTCCCTTAGACGGAGATGCTTTCTTGATTTCGCAGATCAGATTCATTCTTCCGTCTGTTGATTTCTTCAGGTTCTGATAAAATGGGAACGCAAATCCTCCCTGTGCCTTTTTCTCTGCATCTGCCAGCTCCTCTGCCATCCGGCGCATCTGCTGTTCCGAACACTGCTGCTTCGCCTGTTCCACTGCCACTAACCGCTTCTCAGCGATCTCCTGCAAAATATTCATCCGGCAGTCCTCCTACTCATTACTCATTGTAATAAATGCTTCCAGCTGTTTTGCAGCCTTTCCGCTCTCAATCGCTTCTCTTGCTTCCCGAATGCCTTCCTCAATGCTGCATCCCTTTGCGATATGGATTGCCGCACCTGCATTTAGCAGGACCGCATCTGTCTTCGGGCCTTTAGCTCCCTGCAGAATCTCTCTTACGATCTGGGCATTCTCTTCCGGTGTGCCACCCGCAAGGTCTTCCTTCTTGCATCGCTCGAAGCCGAACTGCTCCGGAGTCAGGGTGTAGGTCTTAAACTCACCATCCATTACCTCGCATACATAGGTCGGTGCACTTAAGGAAATCTCATCCATGCAGTCCTCTCCGTAGACCACCATTGCCCGCTTCACGCCCAGATTATGCAATACATGTGCCAACGGCTCTACGAGTGCTTCTCCATAGACACCCAGCAGCTGCATACTGGCACCTGCCGGATTCGCCAGCGGTCCAAGGCAGTTAAATAATGTCCGGACACCCATTTCCCTGCGGACACCGCCGACAAATCGCATTGCCGTATGATATTTCTGTGCAAACAGGAAACAGATATTTAACTTTTTCAGCATCTCATAGCTCTTCTCCGCATCAACGGTAATATTGACTCCTAATGCTTCCAGACAATCTGCCGTTCCGCATTTGCTGGATGCCGCACGATTGCCGTGCTTTGCGACCGGCACGCCCACACTGGAAACAATGATTGATGCTAATGTGGAAATGTTGATCGTATTGGCACCGTCTCCACCGGTTCCTACGATTTCCAGAACATCCATATCATTCAGGAATCGTTCGCAATGCTGACGCATTACCTTTGCCGCCGCGGTGATTTCTTCGATCGTTTCACCCTTCATGTTCATAGCCGTTAAAAACGAAGCCTTCTGTGCATCGGTTGCTTCACCGGACATAATCTCGTCCATAACCGCTGTCATCATCTCATCGTCTAAATCTTCTTTCTTAATTACCTTTGCAATTGCTTCTTTAATCATAATCTTATACCTCCAGAAAATTCCTCATCATTGTTTTACCATGCTCCGTTAATATGGACTCCGGATGGAACTGTACGCCATAGACCTTATATTTTCTATGTTCTACTGCCATGATCTCACCTTCATCCGAGCGTCCGATCACCTTCAGATCCTCTGCTCCCGGCTGTTCCTTCGCGATCAGTGAATGATACCGCGCGACCCGGATCTCCGACTCCAGCCCCTGAAACAGCTTCGAGGCCGTATCGATCTGTACCGGAGACTGCTTTCCGTGCATCAGCTTTTTCGCATATGTTACCTGCATACCGTATACCTCACTGATTGCCTGATGTCCCAGGCATACACCAAGGATCGGGATCTCTGCTCCCAGCTCCCGGACAACCGACTCGCAGATTCCGGCATCGGATGGTTTTCCCGGTCCCGGTGAGAGTATGATATGATCCGGTGCCAGCTGTCTGATTTCCTCCACGGTCATCTCATCATTCCGGATCACCCGGATATCCGTCCGGATACTTCCGACCAGCTGATACAGGTTGTAAGAGAAGCTGTCATAATTATCAATCAACAATATCATCTACATTTCCTCCTCTCCAAGCTTTAACGCATTCACAACCGCCTGTGCCTTATTAATACATTCCTGATATTCATTCTCCGGCACACTGTCCGCTACAATGCCGGCACCGGAACGAACAAATACCTTTCCATTCTTCTTATATGCGATCCGGATCGCAATGCACATATCCATGTTTCCGGCAAAATCTATATAACCGACCGCTCCGCCGTAAATACCACGCTTGCACCCTTCCAGTTCATCAATGATCTGCATTGCCCGGATCTTCGGTGCTCCGGATAAGGTTCCTGCCGGAAGCACTGCCTCAATAGCATCTAGTGCATTCTTGTCCTCCCGGATCTCGCCCTTTACTGTAGAGCCGATATGCATAACATGGGAATACCGCTCGATCGACATATAGCTCTCCAGGTTCACCGTACCGAATTTACAGATCTTACCCAGATCATTTCTTCCCAGATCCACCAGCATATTATGCTCGGCCAACTCCTTCTCATCCGCCAGAAGCTCTTTCTCAATCCGGACATCCTCTTCCGGTGTCTTCCCTCTCGGTCTGGTTCCCGTCAGTGGAAATGTATAGACTGCATCACCCTCCAGCTTTACCAGTGTCTCCGGTGAAGCACCTGCCACCTCCAGATCGTCGGAGCTGAAATAGAACATATACGGCGATGGATTGGTAGTTCGCAGCACCCGGTAGGCATTGAAAATACTTCCTTCATATTCTGCTTCCAGCCGGTTCGATACTACCACCTGGAAAATATCACCTTCCCGGATATAGTCCTTTGCCCGTTTAATCTTCCGGCAAAACTCCTCTTTATCAAACAGTCCCTTTAGCGGTTCCTTCTGTCTGCCGGTCGGGAAGCTGTCCGCATGTTCTTCCTGCAGCATCCGGATGATCTGACTGATCTCCGTCTTCGCCTTCTCATACTCCTCTTCAATCTGTTCGGTTTTTATATTTACTATGATCTGAATCTTCTGCCGCAGATTATCAAACACGATCAGCTTATCAAACAGCATCAGATCCATGTCCTTAAATCCGTCCTTATCCTCCGCCTGCAGGTCCAGCTTCGGCTCTGCATACTTCAGATAATCATATGAGAAATATCCGACCAGACCGCCTGTGAATGTCGGCAGTCCTTCCGGCTTCGGGCTCTTATGTTGATCCAGAATCTTCTGCAGCTCCTCTCTCGGATGCACTACCTGCTTCACTTCTGTTGTCTCACCCCGGATCACCATCTCATGATTCACACAGGTGATCTCCATGGTCGGATCAAAGCCTATAAATGTATATCTGCCCCAGCGCTTCTGCTTCTCCACACTCTCCAGCAGGAAACAGTGATGACTCTTCTGTTTCAGAAGATTCATGACCTGAATTGGTGTCTTTACGTCTGCCATCATCTCCTCATATACCGGTATGATGTCATATCCTTTTGCAAGCTCTTTTACTTTCTCGATCGTCTGCATGTGTCCTCCTTTTCTCTGACGGGATCTGGAATGCTACGCATTAAAAAACCGCCCCTGACAACAAGTTAACCTGTTGTCAAGGACGGTAAAATCTCCACCGCGGTGCCACCTTGATTCGTGGAATCCACACTCTCATCAGAATACCAACATATTCTCAGCAACTCACGTATGCTCTCACGTCACAGAATACTCAGAGCAAAGCTCCTTTGACTGCGCCCTCAGTGGTCCATTTAACAGCCGGCGTCCTACCGGTTCTCAGCCTCCCGGTTCTCTGTAAGTGCCCTTTCTGTTTTTATCTCCACTTCATCGGTTTCCAATATCTAATTTGATCGGTTATCAAAACCTACTTCTGATTATACGCAGCTTTGGGCATTTGTCAACCAATTATTTCCTACTTTTTCTGTATGTTACCTATTTGAAGTACTTCATCAATTCTTCCAGATCCGCCGATACCTCTTTTACCATCTTTGTATCTTCTGAAATTTTATCAATTGATTCCGCTATTTCAAATACACTCGCATTTACTTCCTCATTGCTGGCCGCATTTTCCTGGCTGATCGCACTAAGTTCCGTTATGCTGTTAACAATATCCAGCTTAAGACTTTCCAGCTTTTGCGTTTTCTCTGCAATTGTTCTTGCGATTTCAACATTCGCCTCTATCGTTTCGCTCAATGTATCAAATCCGGTTTTTGCGCCTCCGATATCGGTCTGTTCCTGCTCTACCAGCCTTTTCATTTTCTCTGTCAGGTTCACATATTCTTTTGATTTGCCGAGAATCGTTTCCGCAATCCCCTTGATCGTATCTGTTCCCTGACTGCTTTGCTCTGCCAACTGCTTAATTTCAGATGCTACAACCGCAAATCCTTTTCCTGCCTGTCCTGCTCTTGCCGCCTCAATAGATGCATTTAATGACAACAGATTGGTTTGCGTTGTAATGTCAGAGATCAGTTCCACTGCCTCATTAATAGAAGAAATTTCCTGATTCATTTCTTTGGCCTGGCCTATAATTTCCGCAATAATATTATACGTTGTTTCAGAGCTTGTCAGCACCAGGTTCATTGACTCCGCAGCATTCTGACTTGCCTCATTCATCTTTGCAGAATTATTGTTTAACTCCTGCGTTTCCGTTTCAATCACCGAAATATTGTCGCCCATTTCGATCATCTTCATATTTACTGCCTGCACATTGTCCGCTAATGTGACTGCAGTTTCCGAAAGCTCATCTATCGCATCTCTGATCTGACCGGTTCCTACACTACTGGTTTCTGCCAATGTATTCAATGACTCCATACTGCTATCCAAATGACACACATGCTCATCCACCTTGGTTACGATGGCATTTAATTTCGCCTTCAATGCAGAAGAGGCCTGAATCAAAATGTCTACTTCGCGAATAACTGATTTACATTCTAAATCATCGGATAAATCACCATTTGCAATCTGCTCAAT
>CABQJA010000096.1 GCA_902464345.1 uncultured Clostridium sp. | reverse complement strand
CAAAGCTTCCAAGTAATTTCAGATGTGAAGAAACTCTTGAACAATATTTAAAAAGAAATAATATAACCGGAATCGAGGGCATTGATACCAGAGCCCTGACTAAGATTTTGCGGGAAAAGGGTACCATGAATGGCATGATCACAACCGATGAGAACTATTCACTGGATGAGGTATTGCCTAGAATCCGTGCATTTAAGATCGGACATGTGGTCCTGGAAGTTACCTGCAAGGAGAAGAAGGTTTATCCGGCAGAAGGTAACCAGATCTACAAGGTAGCAATGATCGATCTCGGTGTAAAGAGAAATATCATCCGTTCTTTGCAGAAGCGTGGTTGTGAGGTTACCTTATATCCGGCAGAGACTCCGGCAGAGGAAATTCTGGCAGGAAATCCGGACGGAATTATGCTGACAAATGGGCCTGGCGATCCGAAGAGCTGTGTGAAGACCATCGAAGAGATTAAGAAATTATTTGCAACCGATGTTCCGATCTTCGCAATCTGTCTGGGACATCAGCTGCTTGCGCTGGCCAATGGCGGTGATACGGAGAAGATGAAGTATGGTCATCGTGGAGCCAATCATCCGGTTCGGAACTTAAAGACCGGAAAGGTATATATATCTACACAGAATCACGGTTATATGGTAAAGGAAAGCTCACTGGATCGTGAAGTGGCAGAAGTAAGCTATGTGAATGTAAATGACGGAACCGTAGAAGGTGTACATTATCTTGGAAAGAATGTACAGACCGTACAGTTCCATCCGGAGGCATGTGCCGGTCCGCTGGATACAGATTTCTTATTTGATGAGTTTATGAATATGATGGAGGTGTCAAAATAATGCCAAAGATTGCAAGTATTAAAAAGGTTGTAGTAATTGGTTCGGGCCCGATTGTAATCGGACAGGCTGCTGAGTTTGATTATGCAGGAACACAGGCATGTCGTTCTCTTCGAGAAGAGGGAATCTGCGTTGTTTTGATCAATTCAAATCCTGCAACCATCATGACAGATAAAGATATTGCAGATAAGGTGTATATTGAACCATTGACACCGGAAGTTGTAAAGAAAGTTATTATGAAAGAAAAGCCGGACAGCGTTCTTCCGACACTGGGTGGACAGGCAGCATTAAATATTGCTATGGAACTGGAAGAGTCCGGATTCTTAAGAGAGCATAATGTACGTCTGATCGGTACCACTGCGCAGACGATTAAGAAGGCCGAGGATCGGGATGAGTTTAAGAAGACCATGGAGAAGATCCATGAGCCATGTGCACCGTCACAGGTAGTTACGACAGTAGAGGATGGTCTGGAGTTTGTTAAGACGATCGGCTATCCGGCAGTATTGCGTCCGGCCTATACACTGGGCGGCTCCGGCGGTGGTATTGCAGCAAATGAAGAGGAATTTGTAGATATTCTGGAGAACGGTCTCCGTCTTTCCCGAGTAGGGCAGGTTCTGGTAGAACGTTGCATTGCCGGTTGGAAAGAGATTGAGTATGAGGTAATGCGGGATGCTAACGGTACCTGTATTACAATCTGTAATATGGAAAATCTGGATCCGGTTGGTGTCCATACCGGTGACAGTATCGTTGTTGCACCATCCCAGACTCTGGCTGATAAAGAGCATCAGATGCTCAGAAGTGCAGCTTTGAATATTATCAGTGAGCTGGATATCAAGGGTGGTTGTAATGTACAGTTCGCATTGAATCCAGATTCCTTTGAGTACTGCGTAATCGAGGTAAATCCGCGTGTAAGCCGTTCTTCCGCACTGGCATCCAAGGCAACCGGTTATCCGATCGCAAAGGTAGCAGCAAAGATTGCTCTCGGATATAATCTGGATGAGATCAAGAATGCAGTTACCGGTAAGACCTATGCAAGCTTTGAGCCGACTCTGGATTATGTGGTTGTTAAGATTCCGAGACTGCCGTTTGATAAGTTTATTAAGGCAAAGCGTACACTGACAACACAGATGAAGGCCACCGGTGAGGTTATGAGTATCTGCACAAACTTCGAAGGTGCGTTGATGAAGGCACTCCGTTCTCTGGAGCAGCATGTTGACAGTTTGATCTATCTGGACTATGACAAGCGTCCGCTGGAAGAGATTCATGAGCGTCTGCATAATGTAGATGACCGTCGTATCTTTGTAATTGCAGAAGCAATTCGCCGTGGTATTTCACTGGGTGAGATTCATTCGATTACTAAGGTCGATATCTGGTTCCTGGATAAGATCGCAAATCTGGTCAAGATGGAGCAGAAGCTGCGGGATGCAAAGGAAATTGATAAGGAATTGATGCAGGAAGCAAAACGCATGGAATTCCCGGATAAGGTAATTGCTCAGATTGTCGGAAAGACAGAGGCTGAGATTAAGGAAATGCGTTATGCCATGGGCATTCATGCTTCTTATAAGATCGTTGATACCTGTGCGGCAGAGTTCGAGGCAACGACCCCTTACTATTATTCCTGCTTTGATGGCGAGAACGAGGTGGAAGAGGATCATTCCAAGAAGAAGATCATGGTTCTCGGTTCCGGTCCGATCCGAATCGGACAGGGCATTGAGTTTGACTTCTGTTCGGTTCATGCAACCTGGGCATTAAAGGCACAGGGATATGAGACCATTATTGTAAATAATAATCCGGAGACTGTAAGTACAGACTTCGATATTGCAGATAAGTTGTATTTTGAACCGCTGACACCGGAAGACGTAGAGTCGATTGTGAATCTGGAGAAGCCGGACGGAGCCGTGGTACAGTTTGGTGGACAGACTGCGATCAAGTTAACAGAAGCACTCCTGAAGATGGGTGTTACGATTCTGGGAACCAGTGCAGAGAATGTAGATGCAGCAGAGGATCGTGAGCTGTTCGATGAGATCCTGGAAGAGTGCTGTATTCCAAGACCTGCCGGTAAGACAGTATTTACCTGTGAAGAGGCATTGGAAGCTGCACATGAGCTGGGATATCCGGTACTGGTGCGTCCATCCTATGTATTGGGTGGCGCCGGCATGCAGATTGCAATTGCCGATAAGGATATTGTAGAGTTTATGGATGTAATTAACCGAAATGTACAGGAGCATCCGATTCTGGTTGATAAATACCTGATGGGTAAGGAAGTGGAAGTTGATGCGGTATGTGATGGCGAGGATATTGTAATCCCTGGTATCATGGAGCATGTAGAGCGTGCCGGTATCCATTCCGGAGACAGTATTTCCGTATATCCTGCGGGATTGCCGGATAAGATTAAGCGTGTTATTACGGAATATACAAGAAAGCTGGCCAAGAGTCTGCACGTAATCGGTCTGATCAATATCCAGTTTATTGTATATCAGGATGAGGTATATGTAATCGAGGTAAATCCGAGATCTTCACGGACAGTTCCTTATATCAGTAAGGTAACCGGTATTCCGATCGTAGATCTTGCATCCCGCGTTATTACAGGTGCAAAATTAAAAGAGCTTGGTTACACACCTGGTTTACAGCCGGAGTCAGAATACTATGCAATTAAGATGCCGGTATTCTCATTTGAGAAGCTTCGTGGAGCTGAGATCAGTCTGGGACCTGAAATGAAGTCAACCGGTGAGTGTCTGGGTATTTCAAAAGACTTTAATGAGGCATTGTACAAGGCATTCCTTGGTGCCGGAGTCAGACTTCCAAAGCATAAGAAGATGATACTGACAGTAAAGGATTCCGATAAGCTGGATGCTATTGAGATCGGAAGAAGATTTGCGGCACTCGGATACGAGATTCATTCTACGAAGAGTACTGCAAGAGTATTGAATGAGCACGGGGTTCCGGCACAGGTAATCAATAAGGTAGAGGAGCCGTCTCCAAACCTGCTTGACCTGATCCTGAGTCATGAAATCGATTTGATCATTGATACTCCTTCCCAGGGTGTAGAACATAGCAAGGATGGATTTATCATCCGTCGTCATGCAATTGAGACCGGTGTATACTGTCTGACAAGTCTGGACACGGCAGATGCATTGCTGACCAGTCTGGAGGCAAACGAGCAGGATCTGACAGTCATTGATATCGGCGAGATCAAATCCGTAGAAGAGCAGTAGTTAGATGTACTATCATACGTTAAACGATTATCTGAAAAGTAAATACGGACGAAAGATATACAAGATAGCCCTGGATGCCGGTAGAACCTGTCCCAATCGGGACGGGCGCTGCGGCAGCCGGGGCTGCATCTTTTGCAGTGGAAACGGCTCCGGAGAGTTCGCGGCAGACAGAAACCGGCCGATATCGGAACAGCTGCAGGAGGCGAAAAGCCGGATTCAAAAGAAGCTGCCACAAGGAGATGTAGGTTATATTGCGTATTTTCAGGCATTTACGAATACCTATGGCACGGTAGAAGAATTGGAACCCATATTCCGGGAGGCAATCAAGGATCCGGAGGTTGTGATCCTGTCGATTGCGACCAGACCGGACTGTCTGCCTCCGGACATTCTTGCTATGCTGGAGCGGTTGAACCGGTATAAACCGGTATGGGTAGAGCTGGGACTACAGACAATCTGGGAAGATACCGCACAGTATATACGCCGGGGATACGATCTGGCAGTCTATGATCAGGCGGTGAGGGCACTGACGGAAAGGAATCTGGAGGTGATCACCCATGTGATTCTCGGACTTCCGGGAGAAACGGCGGAGCAGATGCTGGCAACGGTAGAATACGTAGGACGGACCGGAACGCAGGGAATCAAGCTGCAATTGCTGCATGTGTTAAAGGAAACGGATCTGGAAACGGATTATCGGAATGGAAAGTTTCGGGTGTTGGAAATGATGGAGTATATTGATATTCTGGAACAATGCATCCGGCATCTTCCGAAGGATATGGTAATTCACCGGCTGACGGGGGATGGAGATAAGAGATTACTGGTCGCACCGCAGTGGAGCGGCAATAAACGGATGGTAATGAATACCATCCGTCGGGAATTTACTGTAAGAAATGTCATACAGGGCAGTGCAGTTTCTGAAACAGAAGTGTAACAACCGGATCAGACGGTTTCAGAAAGCGGCAAATGGAGCAGGCGTGCAGCATTCTCTCCGAGAATGGCAACTTGCTCTTCTTTCGTTAACGGCAGCTGCTGCAGGGCATGAATATCTTCAGTCTGATCATTCCATGGAGAATCGGTTGCAAAAAGAATGCGGTCGGCGCCGTGGTTCTGAATGATCCGGAGTAACTGGGATTCGGATATAAAACCGAATGTATAAGCCAGATCGAAGTAAACCGGCTTTCCGACTAATAATTCCTCTACGGCATCCCATTGCTTCCAGCCACCGGTGTGTGCAAGGATGATTCTGGCAGATGCAGGATCTTTGGCGTGTTCCTCTACATAACAAAGCATCTGAACAGCTTCCTCCGGAGGACAGTGCACTTCTTCCGGGAGGCCGACATCGACACCTGCATGAATGATGACGATCAACCCCAGATCGACAGCTGCAGTGATTAGTTTCAGATATCGGGGATCGTTGATATGAACACCCTGATAATCAGGATGTAGTTTGATGCCAGGTAGCCCAAGCTCCCGGATATAAGATAATTTCTGAATAATATCTTCATTATCCGGATGAATTCCGCCAAAGGAAATGATATGGTCGGTTCCGTTTATGGCAGACGCACACTGATTGATCGTATCAAACTGGGACGGCTTGGTAACCACCGGCAGGATCACGGAGTAATCGACGCCGGCCTGTTGCATGGAGGCCTTTAATCCATCCAGAGTTCCGTTGGTTCTGGCATGAATGCCGGCAGCGGTTTCCAGCTTATGAATGGTCCTTTCGGCAATTGCATCCGGAAAGGTATGTGTATGAAAATCAATAATCATAATGAAATGCTTCCTTCTTTCTTAAATATCTGATCACGAAATATTATAAGGCAAAGTTAAAAAATAGGCAAGATATATGCAATTTGCATAAAAAACTTTGTGCAAATCATAAAAATGACTAAAAAGTGCAAAAAAGGCATTGGCTTATATTGTGTAACATGCTATAATTTTAAACAACAATTTAGCAATTATGGGGAGGCTGACGAATGAATACAATTATTATGACATCCGGTTCTGATATTCAGGGCTACGACATTACAGACTATCTTGGACTGGTAAGCGGACAGACTGCATTAAATGCAAAGTTTTTCCAGGAATTCAGTGGCAATACGGAAATGGATGCAAAAGAGAGCCAGGCATTGACCAAGAAGATGTCTCAGGTACATCAGACAGCTGTTAGCATGATGCAGGAAGAAGCTAAGAAGCTTGGTGCCAATGCGGTTATCGGTATTACACTGCGATACAATGAGCTGACCAGCAGTCTGACAAACAATAATACGATCGGTATTATTGCAACCGGTACAGCAGTCATCGCTAAGGAAAAAGAAAACAGAAATTACGAAGGTGTTCGTCAGGATCTGTATGTTACCAATTATTATACGAAGCTGTTATTACGGCCGGTACAGGTTCGGATTCGTGCAGACAAGAATACAACAAGAATCTCACCGGTATTTATGAATTATCGGAATGAAGAGATCCGTGCGATTCGTGCAGATGTAGAGCTTTCTACTTATTATGATGAGAAGATCGTTCTTCGGGACATGGATTTCACCTTTGAGAAGAATAATATCTCACAGTTGGAGGCAGACTGGATTGAGTGTGATATCAAGGAACGGGAAGTGAAGATGATCAAGGATGCGAAGGTTATAGTACGGAAGTATGTAACAGCCAGAAAGGTTATCAGCTGCGAGGAGCTTCCGATCACGACCGACTTGACCTACCGTCGTCTGGAAAGTCTGAAGAAGAAGCGTGGAATTGATGCCGTTGTAAAATATCAGTCAAACGGAATGATCTGGACCTGTGTATGCGGATGCATTAATAAGGTCAGTGATGCTGAGTGTGATGTCTGTGGAAGAAAGGAAGCGGATATCAAGAAGGATCTCGGCTTCAATTATGAAGAGATGCTGGATAAGATGGCATCCAAGAGTAATGTTACAGAGATGAAGGATGTCGTGATCAAGGATTACATTAAGAAGATCGATCCGGAATCACGTATGGAATTACTTCAGACTCTGGAGTCAGCACTGCAGTATGAGAAGACGCGTGGTGACATGAAGGAAGTTGTTATCGAAAAGGTTCAGAATATTTTTGAATCTTAATTATTCGTTGTATTGGGTACAGGGAGAGAAGAAAAGGGCGAAGCAGAAGTCTTCGTCCTTTTTCAACTCTAAAAGCAAAGGAGAAACACATGAAAAAATATCTGATGGCACTGGATCAGGGAACAACCAGTTCCCGGTGCATTATTTTTAATCGCGAGGGCGAGATCGTAAGCGTTGCACAAAAGGAATTTCGCCAGTATTATCCTCAAAGCGGCTGGGTGGAGCATGATCCGATGGAAATATGGTCAACGCAGATGGGCGTGGCCAGAGAAGCATTGGAGCGGCTGGGAGTCACCAGCCGGGAGATAGCGGCACTCGGTATTACGAATCAGAGAGAAACAACGATACTCTGGGACAAGGAGACCGGAGAACCGATCTATCCGGCGATCGTATGGCAGTGCAGACGGACGGCTGATATCTGTGAAAAGCTGGAAATAAAGGGTTATGGTGATATGATTTTCCGGAAGACCGGCCTGAAGGTGGATGCATATTTTTCCGCAACGAAGATACAGTGGATATTAAATCATGTTGAGGGAGCCAGACAGAAGGCAAGAGAAGGGAAGATTTTGTTTGGTACCGTTGACAGCTGGCTGATCTGGAAGCTGACGAAAGGGGCAGTTCATGCAACGGATGTTACCAATGCTGCCCGTACCATGCTATATAATATAGTTGAGAAAAAATGGGACAGAGAGATTCTGAATTTGCTGGATATACCGGAAGCGATATTGCCGGAGGTTCATGATTCTTCTTATATATATGGTGAGACTGACAGCATGATATTTGGCAGTCCGATACCGATTGCGGGAGTGGCCGGCGATCAGCAGGCGTCTTTATTCGGACAGGCCTGTTTTGAAAAGGGCGATATTAAGAATACTTATGGAACCGGCGGATTTTTGCTGATGAACACGGGAGAAACACCGGTATTTTCCGATAACGGACTGCTAACAACAATTGCATGGGGAATAAATGGAACGGTAAATTATGCGCTGGAAGGCTCGGTATTTGTGGCGGGCGCAGCGGGACAGAGGGGGGGGGGG
>CABQJA010000095.1 GCA_902464345.1 uncultured Clostridium sp. | reverse complement strand
AATTTCTATTTCTTCAGCTGCACTCCGGGATAATAATACAGTAAAACGGTCTCATAATCCTTTCCTTCCTCCGTCATTTTCTCAGCCCCGTAGATACTGAGGCCCATCCCATGTCCCTGCCCCAGACATACGATCCGATACTGTTCTCCCATGTCTTCTATATAGAAATTCTGCGAAGGCAGCTGGTATTCCTCCTGCATTTCCTCGCCGGTCAGTTCCGTTCCGTTTTTCAGCACCTTCTTTACATATCCATGCTCCGTACTTTCCAGTATCTTCAGCTCTCCATCCGGTTCCTTCGGTACATATTCCAGATACATATAATCCTTTGCCTCTACATCATGACTGCTGATCACAGATACCAGATACGGTATTGGTTCCCCAAATAATTCCTCCGCACTGACCGTTGCACCGGTACTGATTCTATGATACAGCGCATCTATACACTCCCCATCATAGGTCAGGATCTGTCCCTTGGTCTCCAGAACCGCCGCTTCTATCTTCTCACAATAGGACTTATAATGCTTCTCTCCCCAGCGGGTCTGCAGCTCCTCTGCCTGTATATAACGCATGCCGAGATCCGCCTCATCAATATTCCCCCGTCCGTCCATCTTTTTATAAATGTTTGTCCGCTCAATGACTGCAAGTGCCTTCCACAGCTCCGGGTTCTCCTCTCCATCCAGAACCGCCGGTAAACATCCCGCCAGATATGCTTCCACATCCATTACCGTATAGGTCCCGTCCAGCTCCAGAGATACCGTCTTGCCGGTATCTACATTCGCCAGAGTCTCCTGCTCGGTTCCGGTTGTACCGGTCAGCACCATGGTACCAAGATACGGAATTGCTATCGCCAATGCCAGCATGGCAAATAAAATAATCAATTTCTCTCTCATATAGATTTATCCTCCATTATAAATCTATTCGGAGTTTCTTTTTATATTCATACAACCTATTTTGTACACCCGCTTATTCACAGGTTCGTGCGGCTGTAGCTTCATGTGGCTTTGGTGTGAAATTCCGCCATTATAACACAGAAAGCTCTGACCATATCTATGATCAGAGCCTTCTGCTGCCGGACTGCATAAAGCAATCCTTTTATTCAATTATATCCAGATTACTTGCCGGTCTTTGGCAGCTTAACCGTTACCTTTTTCAGCTTCCAGATATCATCTACATATTCCTGAATGGTTCTGTCAGATGAGAACTTTCCGGCACATGCAGTATTTAACATTGCGGATTTTGCCCATGCAGCTTCATCTCTGTATGCTGCATCAACTTTTCTATGTGCTTCTGCATAAGAATCGAAATCCTTCAGAATGAAGTAAATATCTTCCTTGGTCAGAGCATCAAACAGCTCACGGAACCGCTCCGGATCATCCGGAGAATAGAATCCATTGATCAGCTGGGTCAATACTGTACGAACTGCCTGGTTGTTGTTGTAGATATCCATTGGATTATATCCACCCTCACGCTCATACTTCATAACCTCTTCTGCTGACAGACCGAAAATAAATGCATTCTCAATGCCTACTTCTTCTACGATCTCAACGTTTGCACCATCCATGGTACCCAGTGTCAATGCACCATTTAACATGAACTTCATGTTACCGGTACCGGATGCCTCTCTGGATGCAGTTGAAATCTGCTCGCTGACATCAGCTGCGGCAAAGATGATCTCTGCATTTGATACACGATAATTCTCAATAAATACAACCTTGATCTTGCCATTAATAGATGCATCGTTGTTGATAACATCTGCTACGGAATTAATCAGCTTGATCGTCAGCTTTGCACGCTTATATCCGGCTGCTGCCTTTGCACCGAAGATAAAGGTTCTAGGTACGATATCCATACCCGGATTGGTCTTTAACTCATTGTACAGATACATAACATGTAAAATATTCAGTAACTGTCTCTTATACTCATGCAGACGCTTTACCTGTACATCAAAGATCGAACGTGGATCTACGTCGATACCATTGTGCTCCTTGATGTAGTTTGCCAGACGGATCTTGTTCTGATACTTGATGTTCATGAACTCCTGCTGGCACTTTGCATCATCTACATATACCTTCAGCTTTGACATCTGGCTTAAGTCTGTGATCCACTCATCACCAATCTTGTCGGTAACCCAGTTAGAAAGCAATGGATTCGCATGTAACAGAAATCTTCTCTGGGTAATACCATTGGTCTTATTATTGAACTGCTCCGGACGCATCTCGTAGAAATCCTTCAGCTCACGCTTCTCCAGAATCTCGGTATGCAGCTTTGCAACACCGTTTACAGAGAAGGAACCTGCGATTGCCAGATGTGCCATCTTAACCTGTCCATCGTACAGGATTGCCATATTCTTAACCTTTGACTGATCTCCAGGATACTTAGCCTCGATCTCAGCTACATAACGACGGTTAATCTCTTCAATAATCTGATATACTCTAGGAAGCAGTCTTGAGAACAGCTCGATTGGCCATTTCTCCAGCGCCTCTGCCATAATGGTATGGTTGGTGTATGCACAGGTATGTGTTGTGATCTCCCATGCTTCATCCCATTCCATTCCTTCTTCATCCATCAGGATACGCATTAACTCTGCAACAGTTACTGTCGGATGTGTATCATTTAACTGGAATACCAGCTTCTTCGGAATGTCATGAAGATCACTGTTATTCTCCTTAAACTTCTTAATTGCTGTCTGGATAGAAGCAGAAATAAAGAAATACTGCTGCTTTAATCTTAATTCCTTACCGGCATAGTGGTTATCGTTCGGATACAATACCTCTACAATAGTTCTTGCCAGATTCTGCTGCTCTACGGCCTTCTGATATTCACCCTTATCGAAGGAATCCAGATTAAAGTCCTGAATTGCCTCTGCATCCCAGATTCTTAAGGTGTTAACTACATTATTACCATAACCGATTACCGGCAGATCATACGGTACGGCACGAATTGCCTGATAACCATCCTGAATGAAATAATTCCGTCCGTTCCGGTTCTCCACACGTACATAGCCGCCGAACTTGACCTCGCATGCATACTCTGCACGACGAACCTCAAACGGGTTACCGTCCTTTAACCAGTCATCCGGCTTCTCTACCTGATAACCATCTACGATAGCCTGCTTAAACATACCATAACGATACCGGATACCACATCCGTATGCAGGATATCCCAAGGTTGCCAAAGAGTCCAGGAAACATGCTGCCAGACGACCCAGTCCACCGTTACCCAGTGCTGCATCCGGCTCCTGATCTTCAATTACGTTCAAGTCAAATCCAAGCTCGTCAAGAGCTTCCTTAATCTCATCATAGAAGGTAAGATTGATCAGGTTATTACCCAATGCACGTCCCATCAGGAATTCCATGGAAAGATAATAAACTGTCTTAACATTCTCCTTCTCATATTCTTTATGGGTCGCGATCCAGCGGTCAATAATATCATCTTTTACCGCATAGCATACTGCCTGAAATACCTGCTGCTGAGTTGCCTCATCAATTGTCTTACGATACAACGTTTTTACGTTGTTGATCACTTCTTTTTTGAATCCTTCTTTGTCGAAATCGACGATCTTCTTCATGCCCCTATTGCCTCCTTAGCATTTTCTACTGTTACACTTCCAAAAATACAATCACATTTTATCAGAAATAACTGAATTTCACAATACCTAATCCAGATTCTTCTGTGTCACACCAAAGGTAACCTTTTCGCCATTGATGTTCCATTCCTTTGTGAAACCTGCCATCTTGCCAATCTCAATAATCTGCGCCAGGGTGTCATGCTTGATGGTATCTGCATTCCGGATAATAATATCCGCAATCTTTTCATTATTATCTACATATATTACAATCTGGTCGGTTACCCGGAAGTCTGCTTCCTTACGCATGGTCTGTACCTTTGATACGATTTCACGGACAAAGCCTTCCTCGATCAGCTCCGGAGTCAGCTTCGTATCCAGAACAACCGTTACATAATTATCCTGCTGGCTTACAAAGCCTTCGGTCTGAGCCATATCGATCAGCAGATCTTCCTCTGCCAGAGAAACGGTAACTCCGGCAACATCAAATGTAATACTTCCTTTTTCCTTCAGCTCAGCCATTGCAGCATTGCCATCTACCTGTGCCAGATACTGCTTAATGCCACCGAGCTGCTTGCCATACTTCGGACCAACAGTACGAAGCTGTGGCTTGAAGCTATAAGATGTAAACTCTGATACATCCTCTCTGAATTCTGCCTTCTTCACATTCAGCTCATCCTCGATGATCTCTGCATAGAACTCAGATAATTCCTTTGCAGCCTTGATATACATGGTACCGATTGGCTGACGGTTCTTGATATTTGCAAGGTTTCTTGCTGCACGTCCCAAGACTACAACATGAAGAACCTCATCCATATCTGCTTCCAGCTCTGTATCAATGTGTGCCTCATCCGCTACCGGGAAGTCACACAGGTGAATACTCTCCGGTGCTGTCTTATCCAGACCACGAACCAGATTCTGATAAATATCCTCTGTCATAAACGGAATCATCGGTGCAGCCAGCTTACAGATCGTTACCAGTGCGGTATAAAGCGTCATGTATGCATTGATCTTATCCTGCTCCATTCCCTTTGCCCAGAAACGGTCACGGCAACGTCTTACATACCAGTTACTCATATCATCCACAAACTCTGCCAGTGCACGGGTTGTTTCTGGAATCTTATATGCACCAAGTGCTGCATCTACTTCCTTTATTACTGTATTTAACTTAGACAGTAACCATTTATCCATAACGGCCAGCTTATCATATTCCAGACTGTATTTGGTCGGGTCAAACTGATCGATCTCTGCATACAGCACATAAAATGCATAAGTATTCCACAGAGTACCCATGAACTTTCTCTGACCTTCCACAACCGCATCCTCATGGAACCGGTTCGGCAGCCAAGGAGCGGAATTACTGTAGAAATACCAGCGGATCGCATCTGCACCGTATTTGTTCAGTGCTTCCATCGGATCAACTGCATTTCCCTTGGACTTACTCATCTTCTGTCCGTCTTTATCCTGTACGTGGCCAAGCACGATAACATTCTTATACGGTGCCTGATTAAACAGCAGCGTTGAAATCGCCATCAGAGAATAGAACCATCCACGGGTCTGGTCAACGGCCTCACTGATAAAGTCAGCCGGGAAATTCTCCTTAAAGATATCCTCATTCTCAAATGGATAATGCCACTGTGCAAACGGCATGGAACCGGAATCGAACCAGCAGTCGATTACCTCCGGTACACGATGCATCTCGCCGCCACACTTCTCACACTTGAAGGTTACCGCATCAATAAATGGACGGTGCAGTTCAATATCATCCGGACAATTGTCGGACAACTGCTTTAACTCCTCAATAGAACCGATCGCATGACGATGACCGCATTCACACTCCCAGATATTTAACGGAGTACCCCAGTAACGGTTACGGCTAACACCCCAGTCCTGTACATTGGCAAGCCAATCACCGAAACGGCCCTTACCAATACTCTCCGGAATCCAGTTTACGGTATTATTATTCTTAATCAGATCCTCACGAACCTCTGTCATCTTAATGAACCAGGACTCTCTTGCATAATAGATCAGCGGAGTATCACATCTCCAGCAGAACGGATAATCATGCTCGAACTTCGGTGCATCAAACAGCAGTCCCTGCTTATCCAGATCCTCCAATACTAACGGATCTGCCTTCTTAACAAAAATACCGCCATATGGTGTATTATCTGTCATATCACCTTTTCCATCTACTAACTGTACAAATGGAAGGTCATATTTCCGTCCTACCTTGGCATCGTCTTCACCAAATGCAGGTGCAATATGAACGATACCGGTACCATCACTCATCGTTACATAGGTATCACAGGTCACATAATGACCCTTCTTACCCTGCTTTGCAGCCAGATCTGCTGCCACCTGGAACAATGGCACATATTCCTTATATTCCAGTGCGGTACCCTTGAAGGTATCCAGCACTTCATAGGCAGGTGCTTCCTCGGTTGCCAGCTTACCAAGCACGGTGTCCAGCAGTGCTTCTGCCATATAATAGGTATAACCATCTGCAGCCTTTACCTTGCAGTAATTCTCATCCGGGTTTACACAAAGTGCCACATTACTTGGCAGGGTCCATGGTGTTGTGGTCCATGCCAGGAAATACGCATCCTCACCAACAACCTTGAAACGAACAACTGCAGACCGCTCCTTTACTGCCTTATAGCCCTGTGCTACCTCATGGGAAGATAACGGAGTACCGCAACGAGGGCAGTAAGGTACGATCTTAAAGCCCTTATACAGCAATCCCTTTTCCCAGATCTTTTTCAATGCCCACCACTCAGATTCAATGAAATCATTATGATAGGTTACATATGGATCATCCATATCTGCCCAGAAACCAACCTTGCCGGAGAATTCCTCCCACATACCCTTGTATTTCCAGACACTTTCCTTACACTTCTCAATGAATGGCTCCAGACCGTATTCCTCGATCTGCTCCTTGCCATCCAGACCAAGCTGCTTCTCAACCTCCAGCTCTACCGGAAGACCATGAGTATCCCAGCCGGCCTTACGGATAATCTTATGTCCCTTCATGGTCTGATATCTTGGGATCATATCCTTGATAACACGCGTCAATACATGACCAATGTGTGGCTTACCATTTGCTGTCGGAGGTCCGTCATAAAATGTATAGACCGGACATCCTTCTTTCTCTTCTACACTTTTTTCAAAAATCTTGTTGTCCTTCCAGAACTTTTCCACTTTCGCTTCCCGTTCTACGAAGTTTAAGTTCGTTGATACCTTTTCGTACATGCTCTTCTTCCTTTCTGTACCAAATTGCAGGACTTCCGTCTCCTGCTGAAATAAACCCGCGATAAAACACGCTTTGCGGACTTATACCAAAAAAGGAACCATCATCCATTAGGACGAAGGTTCCATTATTCGCTATACCACCTAATTTCTTCCGGGCTCTGCTTCTATCTCTGTTTTCGCATTCACCCATCTTCCCGTTAACGCAGGAATCACGTCAGAGCCTACTTGTCTGATTCGGTCTGCAGCTCCGGAGTGATCTTCACAATCTCCATACTGACACCGGGCTTCCACCATCCCCGGCTCTCTATCGTGTTCTGAGAGTGCTACTGTCTCCATCTATGCCTTTCATGGTCTATATTCCTTTGAACACTAGCCAGTTACACCTTACAATATGGAAATTTATTTGTCAAGTACCTAAAGTGCCTCTTCCTCTTTAATCTTAAGAACGTCCTCCTGAGGAAGTCCTGTACTTTCTATTACGTCAGTAACATCCATCCCCTTTCGTAACAGTTTTCTTGCAATTTCTTTTACAGCATCTTTTGCATACTCTTTTGCATACTCTTTTGCATACTCTTCCGCATAATCCTTTGCATAATCTTCAACTAACGTACACATGTCCTCACGTCCTTTCTCTGTGCTCTTGAAATACTGGATTCTGTCGCTTAATTTCGGAAACCGGGGATCCTTAAATGCCTCCTTCTCCAAAAATAACTGCAACAACTCACTCTTGAGCGAATCATCTTTGACAGCGGTATTTGCATAGCAGATGCGTGCTCCGTCATGAACCGGTACATACCCATCCTTCGTTTTCACACACATCTCTGAAACCGTAAACACCTGACCATTTCCCAATGCATCATATTCCGTAATATAAATAACGGTTACATCCGGAACCTGTCTAAAGTCCGTCCCTTTCGAAGTTTCATTGGCTGTAATCGTTGATAAATGGAATCGTGTCCGCCTGATATCATCGTTACCTTTTCCTTTTTGAACTTCAACATTAACGTACTTTCCGGCAATTTTACACAAAACATCCAACGTAACCTCCCGATTGAGACTGGAAATATTGACCTGCGTTTCTGCCTGAAGGACAATCAAATCCTCATCATCAAGCAATACCCGGAGTATTTCCTGACATACCTCTTTATCACCGGCAACTAACCGGAATAAAGCATCATCAATTACCCTGAGGTTTTTTGCTGTCTCCTGTAACTTTTCTGTACACAATAATTTTTTCCTCCTTTGCTCTCGCTTATTTATATAAAGAGAGCAAAGGTCCTTCCCTGCTCTCTAAATACTTTTATTTAGAAAGCAGTTCTTTTGCCTTCTTATTTAATTTTCCTACCTCACTAAGTCACTTGTACTTCTAATGAGGGTTGCATTAATGC
>CABQJA010000094.1 GCA_902464345.1 uncultured Clostridium sp. | reverse complement strand
TTACTGTTCAATCTTTGATGCTCCGATAATATGCTTCTGCACCTTTAACAGATCCAGTGCTGAAATATCACCGTTTCGCTTGACATTTCCGGCCTCCAGATACGGACCCGTCAGGGATGTTGCTCCGATAATATGCTTCTGTATCTTTAACAGATCCAGTGCATTGATCTCGCCGTCACCGGATACATCGCCGTAAATAATCACTGTATAGGTTAAGGTCTTTGATTTTCCGACTACCTTCACCACATCTCCGGTCGCTATTGCACCCGTTTTCTGTGTCTTTCCATCTGACTGATACAGAGTCGCCGTTCCACCGCTGACTCCCAGATTCTTTATAAAATCTGCCGTCTGCGTTCCGACCGCCGCTCCGGATATATAATTACCCTGTATCCGGTATGTGGTATTCAGCGTCGGTGTATCCGGCTGATCCGGTGTCACCGGTTGATCCGGCGTATCCGGAATATTTCCTCCGTTATCCTTACGAACAATTGTAATATGATAAGTTCTCCGATCTCCGTTCTGTGCGATAACCCGTATTTTCAGAACATTTTTTCCTACATTCAGACTCTGCTCGCCGATGCCGGAAACCGTTGCTGCTGCATGAACCGTGCTTGCAGTCACCGTCACATGGTCAACCTCATTTCCCACGATCAGTGAATATTCGGTCGTCTCACCGTTAAAGCTAGGTGTCAGCGTACATCCGGATACTGCCAGTCCGTTCAGCCAGTTATTCGGGCTGCCGGAATCGGCCGGCTTCTCTACAGCACTTTCCGGCATATTCTGATACACCGGAATCTTAAATACCAGTGGCGATGATATCAGTCCGTTCGACCGATATGCATTGCACATATTTCTCGCCTCTGTAGCCGGTGCCTGTATATTACTCATGTACTGGTGTCCGAACAGATTCGAACGGTTCGTTACATTAAACTTCTGCGTATAAAGGGTATCCTGTCCCTTGTTAATATAGGAAGAGCCTATAAATTCCGCTCCGCCGACGATCGCCTTATATGCAGTATTCCACGGTCTTCCATAGGTGCCGCTCCGGGCAGCCCACGCAAGGCCTTTATTGACAGCACCGCCTCCGGCAGAATCCACGGAACCGACATTAAAGAAATTAAAGATGCCCGGATAATTCGGACTGGTTCCGGTTGCATTTACTCCGGCGGTCCGTCCCATCTCCTGCCGCATCCGGGATGCCAGATGCTACGGACTCACATTGCAGGCAGCCCCTGCCTCCATGATCTCCGTGGAGAATGTTCTGGACTCACCTCTCGGACAGCTCTTATACATAAAGCTGTCTGCCAGAATCGCCTCTACTCCCTGTGCATTATGAACACTTCCGTCATAGGACAGCTGTTCAAATGCGAAAATATATGTCTCATATAAATAAGTACGCGGATCCATATAATAAGCAACAATCTCCTTGGATGCCGCAAACCAGGTCGTTCCGTCAAACGGTGACCATTTATCATTACTCCAGTTATAACCGACACCGGTCTCTCGCCAGTTGTAATGCGGTGCCGATGATGTTCCGTAAATCAGATTCTTGATCTGTCCCTGCTTATTCCGTTCATTCTCTATCACAGTATTCCAGTCAAGCCCTGTCTGAACCGCGACAAACTTCCAGTTCGGATGCTGTGCATGAAGGTCACGCAAATAAGGCTTATAACTTTCCGGAAATCCCTGTCCGGTCATATAAGCCTCAAAATCGCCATCGGCAGAGCTGTCATCCGAAATAGAAACATACTCTGCATAAACATAGCCTGTATACGTGGTACCATCCCTCTGGAACCGCACATGATACCACTCCTGATTCGGCTGATCCAGAATGGTAAGTGCCTGTCCTCCATGGACCTTTGTAAGAGAGGCGGAAGCCGTGGTAGGCTGCTGCCGCACATTTACATTCTTAACCCCCGGTGTAATCTGTGCCACCTGTTCTGCCCGTACATACCAGCCGCTGTTCAGACAGGGAATCCCCTGCAACAGACTGAATGTCAGGAGAAAGCTCAGAATTACAGCTATTATCCTTCTTCCACCGCTTCTTCTCTTCATCGATCTATGTACCCCAATCATTTTTCTTTTATGTAAACCACAATATCTTTGCAATATATCAACAGAATACCACAATATTTTCTGTCTTACAATCCAAATGATTTCACGATCTGTTTAAACTCCGGGCATCCGGCAAATGCTTCCAGAACGCTCTTCCGACTTTCTCCCTTGTTCAGTCGTCCGATCCAGTAATTTAATCCGCCCTGATCTGCCTCACGCCCCATAAAGGTACGATATAACACTTTCACATACTCGGTATTATTCAGTTTCTTATTCGTAAATTCCGGTGCAAAGAAGAAAAGCTCTGCTACCTCAACCGGGGTTTTGCGTTTCGCATTGATCTCGCCCACCCAGTATTTCAATCCTGCCGGTTCTGCCGCACGTCCTAATGCCTTTGTATAAATTCGTGCCACATATGCCTCCGTATTTGTATAAACGGTAATCTTACAGGTCGCTTTCTTTCCGCTGCCATCCTTCGCAGTACAGGTGATGGTCACCGTTCCCGCTGCCTTGGCTGTTACCTTTCCGCTGCTGCTGACCGTTGCTATTTTCGTATTTGAAGATTTCCATGTCACCGCCTTATTGGTTGCATTGGTCGGTGTTACTGTCGCCTTCAGTGTCAGAGTTTCCTTCGGAGACATGGTTGCTGTCGTTTTATTCAAAGTAACTTTCGTCACCTTTACAACCGGATTTGTAACTGTCACCTTGCAGGTTGCCTTGACTCCGCTGCCATCCTTTGCGGTGCAGGTAATGGTCGCAGTTCCGGCTGCCTTGGCTGTTACCAGTCCACTTGTACTGACCGTCGCCACACTCGCATTTGAGGTACTCCAGGTTACTGCTTTATTCGTTGTATTGGTCGGTGTCACTGTCGCTGTCAGCTGCAGGTTCTTGCCCTTTACCAGTCCTGCGGTTGTTTTATTCAGGGTGATTTTTCCTGTTTTAATTACAGTAGCTGCCGCTGCCTTCACTGTCACATTACAGATTCCGACCACACTGTTGTCTGACACGGATTTGCATGTGATCACGGCACTTCCGGCAGTCTTTGCGGTTATCTTACCATTACTGTCCACGCTTGCAACCGAGGAAGCAGAAGACGTCCATGTCACTGCCTGATTCGTTGCATCGGACGGATAGATGGTCTTTGTCAGCGTCAGTGTATCTCCCACCGTCAATGCAGCACTGGTCTGACTTAATTGAATGCCCGATACCGGCACCGTAACAGTCACCTTACAGGCTGCTTTGACACCACTGCCATCCTGTGCGGTGCAGGTAATGGTCGCAGTTCCTCCGCTCACTGCAGTCACCAGTCCGTTTGCACCGACCGTTGCCACATTTTTATCCGAGGTACTCCATGCCACCGCCTGATTCGTTGCATTTGCCGGAGCTATCGTTGCTGTCAGTTTCTGCGTCTGCCCCTTTGTCAGAGCAAGACTGGTTGATGCGCTTAATGTAATCCTGCTGACCTTCACATCCGCCGGTGTTACCACCGTATCCCGCTTATCTGTATATGCCTTAATTCTACAGTTATAACCACTTGCCGAAACATCCTGCCAGTAACTTCCACTAGAACTTATAAAGCTCTGACCGGTCTTTGCACTGGATACTCCGGTCAGCCAGCTCCAGCTAAAGGATGAATCCACCTGAACCTTCGGTGAACTGCTGGCGCTTGTCTGACAAACCACAACCGAATAAGTATCTCCCGCCTCCAGATCAACCGGAGTATCTAAGACAATCGTATGAAATCCCGCATAGGGTTCCGTTACTGTCTGGGTGCTGACCAGCGTTCCGCTGATCGGTCCTCCCGTACAATTCTTATAGATCTTAATCGTACAGGTATACTGCACATCATTTGTATAGATACCGACTGCTTTTAATGTTTCGGCGGAATTTGCCGTATAAATGTTTGCCGCATTTGCAACAGAATAGGACGCCGTTCCCACACCGCCATCATACTGATAGTTATAATCATAATTATCACCGGCCCCATAATCAAAGAAGGTAGCCGTTCCATTCAGGTTCGGTGCATCCTCATAAGAGATATAGAACAGGCCGTCCTTACTCCAGTCCTCTCCCCAGCTGTTCTTGCATAACCACGCACCGTCTGAGGATGGCTTATATGTACCGAAATTATCTTTGCTGTAATTGTCATCCCAGCCGACAATCGTAATCGCATGATTCGTCGTCGTTCCGGTTGGCTTATACTCCGCCAGCGGTTCTGACCGATACCACTGACTGGTAGAATTATAATATGCCGAAGCATGGTAATAGGAAGCGGCACACGCCCCATACTGCATGATCAGCTGTTTTACAACGTCCCGATCCTTCATGGATACCCAGTATGCATTTTCCAGATGATATACATCCTTACCATAGGCCAGCGAATCATCTAAGGTCTTCGTTCTGTCATTATATACCGTACTGTACGGTGCATCCGCTTCCTGTGTTACGCCCTGCCAGGTCGCCAGACGGTAAGTTGCCAGCTGCTGATTACCGCCTCTGTCCAGATAATCCTCTACACTGCTGTCCGTTACAACGGTCACACTGTCTCCCGCCGTTCCTCCGAGCGGATCCTCTACTGTGTGGAAAAAGAAATATGCCAGCTGCCATTCAGACAGATCGATCGTACTGTCTGCCAGTCCCTTTTTCCAAAGATCTGCCTCCGCAGAAGCCATAGCTGCATGTGCCCAACAGGTTCCGTACGGGTTCTGATCTTTAATTGCTGTAATATACGGTGATTTATAAGAAGCTGCCAGATCTCCATAATCCGCACCCGGCTCCAGCTCCTGCAGACTGGAGACCTTGATCTCCTCTTCCCCATGATAGTTCAGAATCGGATCGGTATCTGTATACTCTGTTCCAGCCTTATCCGCAGGCTCCGCGACTGTTTCCGCACTAACCCCGGTTGCTGCATAGACTGTTGTTGATCCCAATAATAAAACACCTGCCAGAAATCCGGCAAAAATTCGTCTCTTCATGTAACCCTCTCCTTCTCTTCCGTCCGTTTCACGATACTTTAAGGTTACCATGTTTCCGCTGTTCTGCATATATAAAACAAAGCCGGACATGTCTCCATATCCGGCTTCTTTTATTCTTTATTTCTATTTGCAGCTGATCGCTTACTTATGCCTCATCAATTGCCTTACCAATATCGTGACGCATATATTTGTTTTCAAAGTTCACCCATTCGGTTGCCTTATAAGCATTGGCACGGGCCTCTTTCAGATCAGCCCCCTTCGCTGTGATTCCGATCACACGACCACCATTCGTTACGATCTTGCCATCCTTAAACGCAGTACCTGCATGGAATGCATAATAACCCGGATGATCCTTGAAATTCTCCAGTCCGGTGATTTCAAATCCCTTCTCATAAGAGACCGGATATCCGTCAGATGCCAGAACCACACATACCGCTGCATTGTCCTCAAACTGCAGATCAATCCGATCTAAAGTTCCGTCAATGCATGCCTCCATAACATCAATAATATCATTCTTCATTCTCGGAAGAACGACCTGTGCCTCCGGATCACCGAACCGTGCATTATACTCCAGCACCTTGGTTCCCTTCGGGGTGATCATCAGTCCGCAGAACAGGATGCCGACAAAATCTCTTCCTTCCGCCTTCATGGCTGCCATTGTCTTCTCATATACTTCCTTCTGGCAGAATTCATCAATCTCCTTGGTATAGAACGGGCTCGGTGAGAAGGTACCCATACCACCGGTGTTCAGTCCCTGATCTCCGTCCTTCGCACGCTTATGATCCTGTGCCGAGGTCATAGTCTTAATATGTGTACCATCGCAATATGCCAGTACAGAAACCTCCCGGCCGGTCATAAACTCTTCGATTACCATACGGTTTCCGGCACTACCAAACTGCTTGTCCAGCATAATCGTCTTTACGCCTGCCTTGGCCTCTTCCAGATCCTTACAGATCAAAACGCCCTTTCCTAAAGCCAATCCGTCTGCCTTTAATACGATTGGGAAATCAACCTCCGTCTCCAGATAGTGAATGGCTGCATCCGCATCCTCAAATGTCTCATATGCTGCTGTCGGAATATTATATTTCTTCATCAGATCCTTGGAAAATGCCTTGGAACCCTCAATGATCGCAGCATTTTTTCTCGGTCCGAATACCCGCAGACCGGCCTTTTCAAACTCATCGACAATACCACCAACCAACGGATCATCCATTCCGATGATGGTAAGATCAATCCGGTTCTCCTTTGCAAAAGCCACCAGCTTATCAAATTCCATTGCCTTAATGTCTACACATTCTGCCAGCTCCGCAATACCGGCATTTCCCGGTGCGCAGTAAATCTTATCTACCCGCTTGCTCTCGCTCACCTTCTGTGCAATTGCATGTTCTCTTCCGCCACTGCCTACGATTAAAACCTTCATGCTGTTCCTCCTTGACTCTATCCTCCGGCTTTCCGCCTTCCGTTTTATCTATCTGATTCTTGTTCTGCCGTCTATCACTTCTACTCTGCCGTTTGCGATCAGATCAATTGCCTGCGGCAGAAGCTTCCACTCTGCCTGCTCCATAACTCTCCGCTGTAAGATCTCCGGTGTATCGCCATCCTGTACCTCTACCGCTTTCTGCAGAATGATCGGACCGGTGTCTGTTCCCTTGTCCACAAAATGCACGGTTGCTCCAACCACCTTCACGCCACGCGCCAGGGCCGCCTCATGCACCTTCAGACCATAATAACCGGTTCCGCAAAATGCCGGGATCAGGGACGGATGGATATTGATGATCCGGTTCTCATATTTCTCTATCATTTCCGGCGGAATCACCACCAGAAAGCCTGCCAGTACAATCAGGTCAACCTGATAGGAATCAACCGCCGCGATCAATGCCTGATTAAATGCCGCACGCGTCTCATAGCTTTTCGGAGATATGCACTCTGCCGGAATCCCTGCCTTTGCGGCACGCTCCAGCGCCTTTACTCCCGGATTATTACTGATCACCACTGCCAGCTCTGTATTTGTAATGGTTCCGTCAGCAACCCGGTCAATAATTGCCTGCAGATTCGTTCCGCCGCCGGATACCAGCACTGCTACTCTTAACATAAAGTAACTCCTTTTTCTCCTGCCTCAACCTGACCTACTACATATGCAGCATCCCCGGTTGCCTTCAATGCCTCCAGCGTCTTATCTACATCTGCCGGATCGATTGCAAGCATCATTCCGATACCCATATTGTAGGTATTGTACATCATCTGTTCCTCAATATTTCCGGTCTTCTGTAACAGTCCGAAGATCGGAGGAATCGGATAAGAATCCTTCTTTACAACCGCACGGACACCATCCGGCAGCATTCTCGGAATATTCTCATAGAAACCGCCGCCTGTAATATGGCTGCAGCCCTTGATCTTAACACCTGCCTGACGTACGCTTCGCAACGCCTTTACATAGATTCTGGTAGGCTCGATCAAAGCCTCTCCCAGTGTCTTGCCAAGCTCGTCATAATATGTATTTAAAGACTCTTCTGTCATATCAAATACTTTCCGCACCAGTGAGAAACCATTGCTGTGAACACCGCTGGATGCGATACCGATCAATGTATCTCCCGGCTTGATATCAGCACCTGTGATCAGATCCTTCTTATCTACGACACCAACCGCAAATCCTGCCAGATCATACTCATCCTCTTCCATCAGACCCGGATGCTCTGCAGTCTCACCACCGATCAATGCACAATCAGACTGTACACAGCCCTCTGCAACACCCTGTACGATCGTTGCGATCTTCTCCGGATAATTCTTACCACAGGCAATATAATCCAGGAAAAACAACGGTTCGCCACCGGCACATGCCACATCATTTACGCACATGGCAACTGCATCGATTCCGATCGTATCATGCTTATCCATTACAAAAGCCAGCTTCACCTTTGTACCACAGCCGTCGGTTCCGGATAACAATACCGGCTCTTCCATATCCTTAATCTTAGCCAGTGAAAATGCACCTGAAAATCCTCCGATATTTGTCAGTACCTCCGGACGCATCGTCTTCTTAATGTGCTTCTTCATTAATTCTACGGACTGATAACCTGCTTCAATATCCACTCCGGCATTCTTGTAATCCATGCTTCGTTCCTCCTGTGATCTTACTCTTCTCTTGTTCTCTCCGTGCCTTTCCGATATCTTTTAATCGGTCGCACTACCAATATATTATAGAGTACGTATACAT
>CABQJA010000093.1 GCA_902464345.1 uncultured Clostridium sp. | reverse complement strand
TTATCTGCTGTTAGGGACGTATCTTAAGGGTGCGTCTTATTTTTTTGCATTTTAATTCTCAAAGGAGATGAGAAGTATGTGGATTTTATATGCATTCGGTTCTGCACTCTTTGCCGGAATCACTTCCATATTGGCGAAGTGCGGAATGAAAGATGTAAATTCCAATGTAGCAACTGCATTGCGGACAATCGTAGTACTGGTATTTTCATGGATTCTGGTTTTTGTAAAGGGGGTTCCGGTCACATGGAGCACGATAGATGAGAAGACACTGTTATTCCTGATCCTGTCCGGACTGGCGACCGGAGCGTCCTGGCTGTGTTATTTTCATGCACTGCAGATCGGAGATGTCAATAAGGTTACACCGATCGATAAATCCAGTACAGTTCTTACCATGCTGCTGGCAATGATATTCCTGCGGGAATCGGTGACTGTATTGAAGGTTGTCTGTATGCTTCTGATCGGAGTCGGAACCTATCTGATGATTCAGAAGAAAGAGGCACCGAAGGGAGAAGAGACATCCGAAAAGGCAGAGGCACAGACCGATAATCGAAAGGCATTTACCGGCAGCTGGTTATTCTTTGCCTGTGGATCGGCAGTGTTTGCGAGTCTGACCTCCATTCTCGGTAAGGTAGGTATTCAGAATATCGATTCCACACTGGGAACTGCGATTCGTACGATTGTTGTACTGATCATGGCATGGATTGTCGTGTTTGTGACGAAAACACAGGAAACGATCCGTACATTAAATCGTTCCAACTGGTTATTCTTAGGCCTGTCCGGACTGGCGACCGGCAGTTCCTGGTTGTGCTATTATCGGGCATTGCAGACAGGACCGGCCAGTGTAGTCGTACCGATTGATAAACTGAGCATATTGATTACAATTGCATTCTCATATCTTGTATTCCGCGAAAAGCTGAATCTGAAATCAGGCATCGGGCTGGGAGCTATTGTGGCCGGCACCCTGTTGCTTCTGCTGGCCTGAAGCAGTCTGTTCCTGCTGAGGCGTAGTTGCGTTCTCCTGTGTCAGAGGCCGTTTCCGGAAGGTATAGATGATCATACCGATACCGAGCAGGATGCCCACCAGAGATACGAGACCGCCCTTCTTGGCACATGGATATACGATCCGGATCGTGACATCCTTATCGCCGATATACAGCATATTGTTCTCTTCATAGATGGTCTGCTCTGTAAGGAAGTTATCCTGATAGGCCAGTGTAGTATTCACATCTGCCTGTTCACTGTGAATGGTGATGGTATTATCTGCAATGGTTAAGGTAAGCGGTACCAGCTCCCGGTCCGGGATCTGGTTATAGTTGATTCCGAACGCATCATTTAATACCGGCCACAGGTCGGAGTTATCGGCATTGATCGCGAAGTAAGCGAGGTTCAGACCCAGGTAATAGATATTCGGGTCGGAATCATTATATCCGAGGAACGGAATGGCCTGTCCCGCACTGTTTACATAGCCGAGAACCTGATCCAGACCACTTACATAGCCGGTCTGCCAGTTGGTATCACCGTTTGGAATCGAGCCGGTAACGACCGTCTGATTGTTATAGTTTAAATTCGGCAGATTCCCCTCAAAGGTAATCTGGCTCTGAACCATACCCAGAAATTCCTTCTGCATGACACTGTTTTCCGGTAAATGTGCACTGTCGATAACGACACGGGTACCGGAGGCAGCGACTTCTTTTAACAGAGCCTCTGCAGCTGTCTGATCATGATATTCAAAGCCACTTAAGAACAGCGTCTGATATTTGCATAATTCATCCGCCGTATAATCATCAATGTAAGCGGAATCTCCGATCGTAAATGCCGGATAATAAATCGACAGAGTCTGTGCATAGGTGCCAATTGTCAGACCAAGGTAATCGGTGCGGACACCAAACTGTTCCGGTGTATTCTTACGGAAGAAATACGCTGTATCGGTAGTATCGATCAGCTGATAGCCACAGAGCTCTGCATCGGACAGGAGACCGTCCTCATCCTTGACATAGGACTTTTTAACCAGAACGGTGTCATCCCCCATTTCAATACTCCGGTCAAATACATAAAGGTACTGTTCATGCTCCTGTGCTTCGTTCATGAGCATGATATTATCGGCGGTAGCCGCACCCTGCCAGGCCCAGCCATATGTGTAATCAATGGCATCATCCCCGGTAGACAATCCCCAGGACGGATAAGAACCGTAGCTGCTCTGATCCATGAGGTTCGCGCGCTGTGTGGTGTAATCCTTGAGTAGCTGGGAATCGGAGCGTGCCGCTGCCGAAGTCGGTGTATAATATCGTGGCAGGCAGACAAGTGTAATACCGCTATCCAGAGTCAGCAAGGCAACAAGCAGGAGTGCATATTTCCGCTTAAGGGTTTTCCATTCCAGAAGGGAAAGGAAGAAGAACGCATAGGATAATGCGGTGATACGTGCCAGCCACAGGAAATCTCCCAGAGGAAGGTGAGAAGTGATCGTAGTAGCAGCCGGTGTTGTGCCGAGCAGGGTAACGATGGCAAGGATAAAGCCTGCCTTCCTGCGTTTGTCTGCCAGAAGGATGCCGAATACAGCTACCAGAATGACAGAGATGCCATAGTAGTACGTATCAGCGACACCGGTCACACGGTTCATCGGATTTAAGGATGTGCTGAGCGGGAAGGTCAGCAGGTCTCTGGCACCGGAGCTGGAGTCGCCCATAGACATCATACCACCGGAAATCGCCGGAATGAACCAGATACCGGAGATCAGAATGCCGATCACCATAGCGATCAGAGCCTCGGCATCCCGCCGGAACTCCCGGTTATGGATGTAGTCGAATAACAGAAACAGAAAGCTTCCGATTCCGACCAGAGCGGTTAACATCAGGTGGGAAACCGTCATTAAAGCCATGGAAAGCATCAGTCCGATGAGAGCAAAGCGTTTCTTCCGGCGGACATAGGACCACAGGAAGAAAATGACATATGGAATGACCAGAGAGGTGATGATTCGTGGCATATTTCCCTCACAGAAGAACACTCGGATATTATCCGGGAGAAAGAACCACAGAATACTGCAGGCGGTAGCAAGGATCGGGCGGTTGGTCAGCCGACCGACCATCAGAAACGGAAGGCCGCCGAAGAAGATCATCACACCGGCAAACAGATAATAGGCGTGCAGAATATCACCACCGGTAATCCACTGCAGAAGACTCATACAGTAGTAGGCGAAAGGAGCCCAGTAGCGGTAGAGCTGGATGCCGTTATACCATTTCTCGGAGTACAGGGGATACCAGTTCCCCTCCTGAATGCTTTCGTACAGAACCTTAGCCTTATACAGGTGGCTCCAGACATCATTGCCGGACGGTTCCCAGTGATTACACCAGAGAAATGCGGTAAAGACACCGGCACACACAAGCAGGATAAAGAGACCAAGCACAAAGAGCCGGTTGCTCTTCCGGGTTGCGATATATGGAGTTGTCTGTGATGAAATCACAGGTTGATTGGTAGTCGGATTCTTTCCCATATGTTTATTCCTCATCTATCATACTGATTACATAGGAGCGGGACGGTGTCTCGCTCATTTCGATCATCAGGAAGAGCCAGCCGGCTTCCTCCAGGATCCGGCTGATCTGTTCTTTGAAATAATCGCAGCAGTTCTCCAGGGTTGGATTTATGACATCAAACGGAGGGATGTTGTTTAATTCCTGATCCTGATATTGCTGCATAAAGGCTTCGATTTTCTTTTCCAGATCACCGAACTGTACAAAATCATGCTGCATTTTGATAACGTGCAGCGTAATCTCCCAGGTATGCGGATGCATGGCTCCCAGAACACCGTCAATATAGATAGCATGACGTGCATTCAGATAGAACTTGAACTTATACTGTTTATATAGATTACTCTTGCCACGATGATGAATAACAACCGGTGTACTGCCGGAGCCGTCCGCGGAAGAATCAGCGGATGACGTATGTTCTAGGGCTTCAAACTCCTTATTGCGCTTTAGCAGCTCGGTACGGATAGCGGCCTGTTTTCGGTCACTTCCTGTCCAGGCACCGGTAAGTGCAGTGATGGCGCTGATGGAGATTAAAGTAAGTGTAGCAAATAAAATACTCAAATATACTTCATGGGTATGGATTTGCTCCAGATACTGGGCTTCATCCGTGATAATGCCTGCGGTATAGGAATCATTTTCTACATAGAAATTGTCAACGGTGACAATGGCATCCTGCTCCTTCAGGTGCTTCAGGAAAGCGGCACGATCCTTTAATTCCTGCAGAGTTTCGGTCGTAGACGGATTCTTTGCAAAGATAACGGTATTGTTCTTGATCAGGAATGCCCAGCTGCTTCCGGAGGCCGGTACAGAGTGAGCCATGTAGTCCTGAAGCTCTGTCTCGGATGCACCCAGCTCGCACATGGAGTTTAAGGCATCTGCCAGCTGATTGGAGTATTGTTGTTGGGTATTGCTGCCGGTTGTGATATAATCCCGTGAAATGCTGTTGATGATCAGGACATATAATCCGAGAAAGATGCTGACGCAGACCGCACACAGGATCAGGATAACGGTCAATCGTTTTCCCGGCTGCTGAAACCATTTTAAACCGGATCTATTCTTCTTCATTGGTGTTCACCTCTGCTTTCCATTTTTGAATGACATCTGCCGCACCCTGAAAATCCTTCCGGATGATCGCAGCACATGCCTGACGCTCCTCTCTGAAATTACGCATCCGCCAGCTCTGTGTACCCTTGATGGCATTGATAATACCGGCAAACCGGAACCAGAATACCATAAAATTATAAAGCGGCAGGAGCACTACCAGATACCATTTCCGGGCATAATAGCGTCGTAGTTTTTTCTCCTTCGAGAGAAAGAGAATGATACAGATATACAGTAAAAAAGTAGCAAATACATATAAAATGTACATTAATATTACGGACTCAATGATCAGCTTGACCGGGTAATTGATAAATGCCAGACAGATTAAGGCAAAGTACCAGATCATTCGCGGGAATGCGAAGGTATGATCATACATCAGAAGCCGTACTACGAAGTCTGTGACAAAGCCCTTACCGAATCGCATCCGGTTCTGGCGGAACATATGCATGACCTCGATCTCACCACGCTGCCAGCGCTGCCGCTGGATATATAACTGATTCAGATCCTCGATCGGATCTACAAAGAAATACGCATCATCACAAAGTGCAACCCGCTCCTTTAACATATCCCGGATCTGGAAGGTAACATGTGTATCTTCACAGATTGTATCGGTATTGTATAACTGCGTTTTCAGGATCGCAGATTTCCGGAATGCCGAGAAGGCACCGGACAGGGTGAAAATGCTGTTAAATTCTGACTGGAAGTTTCGACCTGCCAGAAATGCCTGACAGTATTCAAAAAACTCCAGCTTCCGGAGCAGACGCTTCGGAAACGGCTTGCTGCTGTCGATAAGCTCCGGATTGGTCATGATCGTACCGGTCAGACAGTCGATATCGGTCTCCTGCTCAAACTGGCGTACCATGTTGTAAAGGGCATCCGGATGGAGCATACCGTCGCTGTCGATATGGATAATGTATTTTCCGTAGCTGTTAAACAATGCCAGATTCAATGCCTTTGATTTTCCCTGCTGGGAGTTCATCCAGTTGATGGTCAGCTCCGGGAAATCCTTCTGACATTGGCAGAAGACCTCGAAGCTGTTATCCGTACTCTGATTATTGACCAGCATAATATAGATCAGCTTGCTGTCATAGGTGGAATCATTGACAGATTTGATACAGGAATAAAGAGTCTTGGCAGAATTATAAACCGGAATGATCAGGGTGATCTCCGGACAGTATTCCAGTTTCAATTCTTTTTTATGAAAAATCCTGCGTTTCAGCAGGATAAAGAAATCTACAATTGTGGGTATGATCTCCATAATGATCGGAATAATGACCCAGGCCATCCAAAACAGAATGGAGCTATGCAGAAAATCATTGATGATTGTCATATCGGAAAGCACCTACCTTCTGTCTGACTACCTGTGCCCGCGTGAATACATAGAAATACAGGGCGATGGTACAGGCATAAAATACTAATCTCCCAACAAATGAGTGAGCAAAGAAATACATATCCTGTCCACCCCAGTAAATCATCTGGCAGATAATAAAAATCCGTAATACATTTGCCAGAAAAATTCCCAAAGCACCTACAATGCTTACCGCGATCTTTTCATAAAACTGGTAAGCAGGGAAAAACCAGAGCAGAGAAAGAAATGCAAAGGTTTCAATGATTCCGGAACATTCAAAATCAATATACAGGGAGATGCTGGTTGTCCCATGGGCAATAAACAGCAGTCCCTTTTCAAAATAAGAGGAATACGTCCCGGTTAACTCGCCGAACAGGCCGGACACGGCAGCAATTGCATTCTGCATTGGCATAAGCAGAACCGGCTGCAGTGTTACGATGGCAATGATAAACAGACCGGCACTTCCTACGGTAAAATACCAGAAGTCCAGCTTGGCCCGTTTCAGAACCGAAAGGGCATAGACCCATACAATGGCGATCAGGACAACAATCCAGTTAATCATACGCGTGTTTCCTTTTTATGCTTGTAGGTATAGAAGCCGGCGATACATAAAACAACTGCCGCTGCAACGCCGATCCATGGTGCAGTAGAAGTACCTGCCCAGGTCACACCCTGACTACCGATGTTCGGATTTACGATCGTAATGGAGCTGATCTGATCGGTGCTCAGACCGGTAATCCGCTGGAAGTCTTTCAGGCTGAATGCAAATTCCAGCTCATCACCCTTGGTATCCGGCTGATGGGTGGAATCATAGATTGTCATGGCAGCCTCGCTGTCACAATACTGTGTATAGTTAATGATCACACCTAAATTCTTATAGATTCCGTTCGGCAGGGAACGCATCTCGTTATTGTAGAAATCCCAGTCAATGGAATGATCCTCTTTTACCGGATAAACACCGAGAGCAAAGGACTGTCCGTTTATGGTCAGGGTCATCTGCTGAATCTGCATCTGTGTGGTATACAGGTCATTCATGGCAAAGTGTACATATACCTTTTCTCCATCCGTATAGATCTGACCGACATGGATACTTTTTGTGTTATTGGAAGTATACGTAATCTCAGTGATCGGATAAGATTTCCAGTCATCGTAATAGCCGTCAATGACCAGGCCGGAATCGACCTGTGTCGGATCGCTGGTGGAAGCCTCTGTGGAGGAATCCGTAGCGGGTGCTTCGGTTGTCGCAGAAGAACCTGCGGCTGTATCTTCGGTAGAGGTGGTATCCTCAGTCGTCGTAGCTTGGGTCGTATCCGAAGAACTGTCCGCAGAAGGGGTGACGGTTAAGGTCTGATTCTGCCATGTGACACCAAGTGTATCGATCGAGGTTCCGTAGGTGGAAATCGGAATCTGAAGCTTCCATGTGGTGGTTGTATAGGTACCGTTCACTGCCCCGCTGTTCTGGACAGTACCGGACGCACCGGAAATCGGACTCCACCAGGAATCACGTACCTGCAGGGACTGGCTCTCACTGGTATTCCCCGTATTTAAGATAATGTCTCCGTACTGACCGCTGACGGCGGTTCCGTTAACGGAGATGCCAATACGCTCCTGAATATTATAATCCCATGGCCCCTCATAGGTCAGATACAGATAAGTATCGTCCGCAGAAGCGGTCAGGGTACCTTTCTCAGTCTGAATGGTATTATCTGCACCGTATACAAGGGTGCCAAGGCTCATGCTGACTACAAAAATAAAACTGAGCAGGTATGCGAAAGCAGATACTTTCTTATGATTCGTCTGTTTCATAGTAAACACTCCTTCCTGAGCTATTGTTGTTTAAGAACGGAGTAAGCAGCCGGTAAATGGATCCGACTGGATACCTCATAAATACTAAGTGGATTCTCATAAATATCTAACTGGTATAAATGCACTCCGATTTCAGCAAGGCAGGTCTTTAAATCCTCATAAAAGACGTTGCCCATATTCTCAATATTGGGAACCAGATGCTCAAATGCAGGCTGGTCATTTAATACACAGTGGTCATAGGGCTCCAGATATTTCTGGACCACCCGGTCTATATCATAGAACATGATCTGCTCGGCCTGTTCATCGCGACTGACATAAATCGTGATCGTAAAGGTATGCTGATGCTCATGTTCCCTTCGGTAATCAAAGCTGTGTGTGGCATTAAAGCGATATTGGTATTTATAGTATTTCTGCATAAAACCACCTCTGCGACTCTCTTATCGTGTCAAGATTATAATACTTTTTTGACGTAAAAACATTGTTAAATCTTGTCATATCTTGTAATATCTTGTAG
>CABQJA010000092.1 GCA_902464345.1 uncultured Clostridium sp. | reverse complement strand
CAATTAATATCATATCCGATTATAAATAAAACATTCTATAATAAGAAAGGAACAAATTATGAGCAGCACGAATTTACAACCTGAGGCCGGAATCGCCGGTATGTTTATTTCCACATCCAAGGATGAGAATGGTGTATTAAACGCCATTGAATTTCACAATGATGATCGTTTCAACTTTGCCTATGACGTTGTAGATGTTCTGGGAAAGAGCAAGCCGGATAAGCTTGCAATGCTTCACATTGCCAATGACGGCAAGGAGCGACGGATCACCTTTAAGGATATGATGGTATATTCCAATAAAGCAGCCAACTATTTCCGCTATCTGGGAATCAAGCGCGGTGACCGTGTTATGCTGGTTCTGAAGCGTCATTATCAGTTCTGGTTTGCGATCCTGGCCCTTCATAAGATTGGTGCCATCGCAATCCCGGCGACCAATCTTCTGGTAAAGAAAGATTTTGAGTATCGTTTTAAAGCCGGGCAGATTGATGCAGTATTATGTACCTCCGACGGAAAGGTCGCTTCCGAAGTAGAGCGGGCTTCCAAGACCTATGACGGATTAAAGGCCAAGATCATGGTTGGTCCGAGTACCTTAAAGGGCTGGAGCAACTTTAACCGTGATATTCGCTTCTTCTCTCCGGACTTCCGGAAGCCGACAGATGTTCCGGGTGGTGATGATCCGATGCTGATGTTCTTCACTTCCGGTACCACATCTTATCCGAAGATTGCAGCTCACAGCTATAAATATGCTCTGGGCCATTACATTACAGCCAAATACTGGCAGCAGGTAGATCCGGATGGTATTCATTTCACCATCAGCGATACCGGATGGGGAAAGGCCTTATGGGGCAAGCTCTATGGCCAATGGCTCTGCGAGGCAGCCGTATTCACCTATGATTTCGATGAATTCTATGCCAGCCAGATCATGCAGATGATCGAGAAATATAAGATTACCACGTTCTGTGCGCCACCAACCGTTTATCGTGTTCTGGTGCATATGAATCTTGCAAAGTTTGATTTATCTTCTTTAAAGACAGTTGCGACTGCCGGAGAAGCTCTGAATCCGGAGATTTACGAGAAGTTCTACAAGGCTACCGGTATGAAGATCATGGAGGGCTTCGGACAGACCGAAACCACCCTGACGATTGGAAATCTGGAAGGTATGGAACCGAAGCCGGGTTCTATGGGTAAACCAAGCCCACAGTATACGGTAGAGGTCATGCGTGCAGATGGCAGCATTTGTGATACCGGGGAGACCGGAGAAATCGTAATCAGCGTAAAGGACGGTCTGCCGGAGGGACTTTTCCTCGGTTACTATCTGGATGAAAAGCGGACCGAATCTGTCTGCTATAACGGATATTATCATACCGGTGATACTGCATATATGGACGAGGACGGATTTTTATGGTATGTTGGTCGTGTAGATGATGTGATCAAATCCACCGGATACCGGGTAGGTCCTTTTGAGATTGAAAACGAGATCATGAAGCTTCCTTATGTTGTAGAGTGTGCGGTTACCTCCGTACCGGACCCGATGCGCGGTCAGGCTATCAAGGCAAGTGTTGTATTAACGGAAGGCACTGCAGCAACAGACGCTTTGAAAAAAGAAATGATCCGTTTCTTCCGTGCGAACCTGGCTTCTTACAAGCGGCCGAAGGTAATCGAGTTCGTAAAGGAATTACCGAAGACCGTAAGCGGTAAAATCCGTCGTGTCGAGATCAAGGAAAAAGACTGGGCACAGGAGGATGATCCTCATAAATATGCAAGTACAGGAGAAGAATCAAAGGATGAATAAGATTGTTATTACCGGTATGGGTGCTGTAACTCCCATCGGGATTGGTGTAGCTAAATATTGGAATGGATTGGTTTCCGGCGTGCACGGAATCGGGAAAATCACCCGGTTTGACGCTTCCGCTCTTCCGGTGCAGATTGCTGCCGAGGTAAAGGGCTTTGATGCAACCGAGCATATGCCGCGCAAGCTGGCCCGTGAGATGGATTTATTCATGCAATATGGATATGTCGCAGCCGAAGAGGCTATGCAGGATGCAGACCTTCACCCGGATGCTCCGGAAGCCCGGACAGTTCCGGCGGAACGGATCGGAATCGTAGTCGGTACTGCCTTTGCCGGAATTGCCACTATTGCAGAGACTCAGAACAGTATCAGCACCGGTGCACAATCTAAGGTAAGCCCGCGATTTGTCCCAAAGGTTATCGGTAATATTGCAGCCGCTCAGATTGCGATTGCAAAGGGGCTCCGCGGCCCGAGCCTGACTGTTACTACAGCCTGCTCCTCCGGTGCAGATGCATTATCGACCGGAATCATGCTGATCAACAGTGGTGAAGCAGACGTTGTTCTCTGCGTTGGTGCAGAAGCAGCCACCTCTCCGCTTACGATCATGGGACTGGCATCTGCCCATGCATTATCAACCCGGAATGATTCACCGGAATCAGCCAGTTGTCCGTTTGATGCAAATCGTGACGGCTTCGTTATGGGTGAAGGCGGCGGTTGTATCGTCATTGAGACCGAAGAGCATGCAAAAGCAAGAAATGCACACATCCATGCGTCTGTGATCGGCTGGGCCAACAGTACCGATGGCTATCATGTTACCTCTCCTCATCCGGAAGGAATCGGTGCAGTTTTCTGTATGAAGCGTTGTCTGGAAAAGGCAGGTATTCAGCCGGAAGAGGTTGATTATATTAATACCCATGGTACTTCCACACCAAAGGGTGATATTATTGAGACCACTGCGATCAAGACTCTGTTCGGCGACTATGCAAAGAAGATGGCAATTTCTTCTACGAAGGGTTCTACCGGCCACATGATGGGTGCCGGTGGTATTACCGAAACGATTGCCTGTGTAAAGGCCATTCAGGATGGTATTGTACCTCCGACATTGAACCTGACAAATCCGGATCCGGAATGCGATCTCGATTATGTCCCGAATCAGGCAAGAAAGCAGGATGTACAGATTGCCATGTCCAATGCGTTCGGCTTCGGCGGTCAGAACTCCAGTATCTTACTGAAAAAATATCTGTAAGATATATAGACAGATAATAAATACAAATCATATACCATAAATAAAGTCCGGCGATACGGATCTCTGCTTTTGCAGGCTGATCCGTATCGCCGGACTTTTGATTACATTCTGTTATGTTCTTATTGTCTGAACAATCTGTTCGAATAATAAAACCGCAGATTACATCAGGGTTTTCAGCTGTTCAAATAACTCCAGATCCGACTGGGTAACCTTGATATTCGTCTTCATGACTTCCCCATCCGGCTGTGTAACCTGAACCTCCAGAATACTGCCTTCTGATATACCGGAATTTTTTACTGCGTTTAAAAACATTGGAAACTTCGGATGATTCTGAACAAATGTATCCCACATTCCCTTTATCTTAAATAGTGCTGCCGGATTCTTCATCTTACTCTTCCCTTCTATTTCTACTGCTCTGTATCTGTATCTTCTGCAATGCTCTTGGTCTCTGTTGTTGTAGCTGCTTCAGGCTCCTCACCGAAATGCTTCTCAACCATATTGGTCACGATCGGAAGCTTTACAACATCACCCTTGAATGCTGCAATGACTGCATAGATCATGATTACAAACTCCGCAATACCGCAGATGGTCTTCAGCCAGCTGCAGAAGTCAAGCTTGCTCAATACATTGTATACACCGTAAGCACCGCTGAACAATCCGATAAAGTCCATATAGCCACTGCTGCATGCACCGAATACCATTGTCAGAATGCTGAAGAATACAGATATGATCATTGCCTGTGTGATATTCTTCTTCGCTACAATCTCGATATCGGTGTATAATGCAAAGATAAATAATAATACGATTGGTACGATTCCCACATACCCTGCGAAATACGCAACCGCACTGATCAATGCCACTGACACACCAAACTTTGTTAACTTCATTTCTTTTCCTCCATGATATAACCTCCGTATCTCTGTTCATTCCCTTAGTTTATATTCTGTGAAACACGGATAATGTATCGCTGAAATGTCTAATCTCATGCGACCATTGTCAGTATATCATATTTCCGGTAATTTTTGTCAAAATCTTGTCGACATTTAAAAATTTTATAGATTCTTCATTCTGACTGTTTCGACGATATCCGCCGCATGCTCGCAGGTATCCAGACAGGTCTCCACACATTCGTAAATGGTTCTCCATGTGAGGATCGTCTTCACATCGGATTCTCCGTGGAGCCGGTACATGTTCTCCATGTATAAGCGGTCTCCCTGCTCCTCCAGATCATTAACCTGAATTATATATTTCTCCAGCTTTTTGGAATGCTTGAAATTCTCCAGCTCTCCCACCAGATTTTCCAGCGTCCGGACACTCTCCAGCAGCACCTCCAGCACCGGAAACAGATCCTCCCGGACGGTTTCCACCCTGCACATATAGATCTGAAGCAGGATTTCTTCTATAGAGTCGGTCGTATCATCCAATGCATTGCTTAACGCAATCAGATCCTCCCGTTCAATCGGTGTGATAAATGCCTGATTCAGGACGGCCATCATCTTATGCCGCTTGGTATCACCCTGCTGCTCCAGCTCATGCACCTGCTCAATCCTTTCCTGCAGAATCGCCGGATCAAACTCCTTTAATGTTTCCTGCAGAACCTCTGCCGCCCGGCATGCATATCCCACACACTGATTCAGATTCTTATAATAAAACTCATCCTTTTTCTTTTTCATTTTCATTCTCCTCTGCTACTATATTAGACTTCTTATTTTAACAACAGCATCAGCTTCGCCATTCCGAAGCCGATCACACCGCATCCCGGAAAGGTCAGAACCCATGCCAGAAGCATATCCTTAACCACACTGAAGTTAATAGACGATTTCCTCTTTACGGCTCCGACTCCCATAATTGCCGTGGTCTTTACATGGGTCGTACTGACCGGTAAACCAAACAAGGTCGAAACCAGAATACTGATGGACGCCGCAACGTCCGCAGAAAAGCCCTGATATTTCTCAAGCTTTACCATATCCATTCCTACGGACTTAATGATCTTCTTACCACCGACAGAGGTGCCGACACCCATCACCACAGAGCAAAGCAGCATCATCCAGATTGGGATTGTCGCCCCCTGCGTATCCTCCATGCCATTGGTCAGGAACAGACCCAGAAGCAGGACTCCCATAAACTTCTGTCCATCCTGTGCGCCATGTACAAATGCCATTGCCGCACCACCTGCCACCTGTCCGGCCTGCAGGAAGCGGTTCATTTTCTCACGGTTACAGTTATAAAAGATCAACGTCATTGCCTTACAGATTATAAATCCCAGCACAAAACCACCGATCGTAGATAAGACCAGGCCATAGATGACCTTCAGCCATTCCGCACCGTTGACTCCATCCATTCCGCCCTGAAGTGCAATGGCCGCACCGGTCAGCCCTGCGATCAATGCATGACTTTCACTCGTCGGTATTCCGAAGTACCAGGCTCCGACCGCCCAGATTACAATCGCAGCCATTGCTGCACAGAGGGCGATCATTGCATCCTGATTATTCCCGTTAAAATTCACCATGTTCTTAATCGTCATTGCTACCTTGGAATTAAACATGGTCATTACCAGCACACCGAAGAAATTACAAATCGCTGCCATAATAATGGCCTGCCTGACACCGATACACCGGGTGACCACACAGGTTGCGATCGCATTCGGTGCATCGGTCCAGCCGTTTACAAATATAACACCCAGTGTCAGCAATACTGATATCAGCAGGAGCGGATGTTCCCCCATCTGCTGCAAAAAGTATCCAAATGATATCTCATATTCCATAGTTTTCCTGTATCCTCCAAGCTCTTACCTTTCTTTTCTGCTACCCTTCCGTTCCCGGAGCATTTTTACAATCTGAATACAAACGGTCGGCAGGATTGCCAGTCCGGCAATTCTCAAAAGTGCCGGTCCGGTAATACCGGATACACTGAACAGCTCCTGAAGCGGCGGCACAGTCAGTACCAGTACCAGCAGTACAACCCCCGCTGCAAACGCTCCAATACTATACGGATTTGACCGGAAACCGACCCGAAGTATCGACTGTCCGGTTCTGCAATTGAAGCCGTGGAACAATCTTGCCAATGTCAGAGTTGCAAACGCATAGGTCATAGCGACTGCCGGTGTCTGCATCGGACTGCCCATATAATAGGCCGCCATAACTGCCAGAGCAATCAGAATCCCCTGCAGAAAGATTCGTCCGAAAAAGGTCCGGTTCAGAATACTCTCCTTCGGATCTCTCGGTTTCTCATCCAGCAGCGTCGGATCCGCCGGTTCCATACCGATCGCGATCGCCGGTAATGAATCCGTCAGCAGATTGATAAACAGCAGATGTACCGGAGCAAACGGAACGGAGAGTCCCAGAATCGAGGTATAAAGAACCGCCAGAATTGCCGCCATGTTGCCGGACAGCAGGAACAGGATTGCATTCCTGATATTCCGATATACATTTCTTCCGTTTAATACCGCCTTCATGATTGTGGCGAAATTATCATCTGCCAGAATCATCGCTGCCGCATCCTTGGATACTGCCGTTCCGGTGATCCCCATTGCCACTCCGATATCTGCCTGCTTCAATGCGGGTGCATCATTGACACCATCTCCGGTCATGGATACGATCCTTCCCTTTTTCTGCCAGCTCTTGACAATACGGATCTTATTCTCCGGTGATACTCTGGCATAAACCGATATCTGTTCAATCTTCTGATCCAGCTCCTCCTCTGTCATTGCATCCAGCTCCATACCGGTCACAGCCAGATCACCGGCTTCAAAAATGCCGATCTCCTTTGCAATCGCAGTGGCTGTAATCTTATGGTCACCTGTAATCATAACCGGTCGGATACCGGCATGCTTTGCATCTGCTACAGCTGTGATCGCCTCCGGACGCGGAGGATCCATCATGGAGATCAGTCCGAGGAAGATATAGCGTTTCTCCTCCTCCATAGTCAGGGGCTGATCCAGCTCCCGATATGCAAATGCCAGCACCCGGAGTCCCTGCTCCGAGAAATGACGGTTTTCCTCCCGGATTTTCTTCCGCTGCCCCTCATCCATAGGCAGGATGCCATCGGAGGTCCGGATGCTGACACACCGATCCAGTAACACATCTACCGCGCCCTTGGTCAGAAGCGTCGGAACTCCATGCAGACAATACTTGGTAGACATCAGCTTCCGGTCTGAATCAAACGGAAGCTCCTCCATCCGGACCATTGTCTGCCGGAGCAGATTCTCATGAAATCCATCTGCCAGAACCGTATCATTCTCTGCTACCGGAATCTTTCGAACCATTTCGAGCAAAGCATACTCTGTCGGATCTCCGATTCCCTTTCCATCCACCAGGCTGGAATCATTGGTCAGCACCGCATCATAGAGCAAATACCGGTGGAGCTGATTATGAAGATCGATTTCCTCCGGCTTCCACTCTCTGCCATCTATATAAAGCTTCTGTACGGTCATCTTATTCTGCGTCAGTGTTCCGGTCTTATCGGAACAGATCACAGACACACAGCCAAGGCTCTCCACTGCCTTTAAATCCTTTATAATTGCCTGCTCTCTCGCCATTTTCTGCGTTCCCATTGCCTGAACGATCGTCACAATAGAGCTTAATGCCTCTGGAATTGCCGCAACTGCAAGAGCTACTGCAAACATTAAGGAATCTATGATCGGCATCTTCCGCAGAATGCAAAGTCCGAATACAAGTGCCGAAATAATCATGATCAGGGTTGCCAGATGCTTACTGAACTGATCCAGACTGACTTGAAGCGGTGTCTTCCGCTCCTGGATGTCATTCATCATACCTGCTATTTTACCGATTTCTGTTTCCATACCGGTCGCAGTCACCAGAACCTCTGCCCTTCCATACGTAACCAGGCCGCCGGAATAGACCATATTTACCCGATCTGCCAGCGCCACATTGCCCGACAACGGTGCATCCTCCTTATCCACATTGGTAGATTCTCCGGTCAGTGCACTCTCATTTACCTGCAGGGAATAGTTGTGCAGAATCCTTCCGTCTGCCACGATCATATCCCCCGCCTCCAGCATCACAAGATCACCCGGTACCACCTTTTTCGACGGAATCTCCATCAGCCTTCCATTACGGATCACCTTTGCGGTCGGCGACGAAAGCTGCTTTAAGCTATCCAGTGATTTCTGTGCCTTTACATGCTGGACGGTTCCAAGAACCGCATTCATCAACAGCACTGCCACAATTACGATCGTGCTTTCCACATTTCCGGAAAACATGGATATTCCGGCTGCGATCAGCAAGATCACAATCAGCAGATCACAGAACTGACTTAGAAACACCATAACTATGCTTTTTTTCTTACCCTCTGCCAGTGTATTTTCACCGACTCTTTTCCGGATTTCTTCCACCTGTGCATCCTGCAGACCATCCGGACCGGTTCTGAATGTTGCCCTGACTTTTTCCGCCGATTGATTCCAATACTCCTGCATACGAATTACCTC
>CABQJA010000091.1 GCA_902464345.1 uncultured Clostridium sp. | reverse complement strand
AGAAGCAGAAGGCTAAGTTCATTTATGGTGTATTAGAGAAGCCTTTCCGTAACTTATATGCAACAGCAGAGCGTATGAAGGGCTTAACAGGTCCTAACTTAATGATCTTATTAGAGTTAAGACTGGACAATGTTATTTTCCGTATGGGTCTGGCACGTACACGTAAGGAAGCAAGACAGATCGTTGATCATAAGCACGTACTGGTAAATGGCAAGTGTGTAAACATTCCATCTTACAGAGTAAAGGCTGGCGATAAGATTGAAATCAGAGAGAAGAGCAAGTCTTCTCAGAGATATAAGGACATCGTGGAAGTAACCGCAGGAAGATTAGTTCCAGCATGGTTAGAGGCAGATCAGGAGAAGTTAAGTGGTACTGTTATTGAATTGCCTTTAAGAGAGCAGATCGATGTACCTGTAAATGAAACTCTTATCGTTGAGTTGTATTCTAAATAATCCTTAAGTATTTAGGAATAACCTCAACTTATTAACCCAAAAGGAGGGTCCCAATAGTGTTTGAATTTGAAAAACCTAGAATTGAAATTGCAGAGATTTCTGAAGACAATAAGTATGGGCGCTTTGTAGTTGAGCCTTTAGAGAGAGGTTATGGTACAACTCTTGGTAACTCATTAAGAAGAATTATGCTTTCTTCTTTGCCAGGTTCAGCAGTTACTTCTGTTAAGATTAAAGGGGTATTACATGAATTCAGTTCTATCCCGGGTGTAAAAGAAGACGTAACCGAAATTATTATGAATATTAAGGAATTAGCGATTAAGAATAATTCCACAGCAGAGACATCTACCGCTTACATCGAGTTTGAAGGTGAGGGCGTTGTAACAGCAGCAGATATTCATGTAGACAGCAATATCGAGATCCTGAATAAGGATCTTGTAATTGCTACCTTAAGTGGTCCGGATTGCCGTCTGGATATGGAATTAACCATTTCCAAGGGCAGAGGCTACGTAGGAGCTGACAAGAATAAGAAGGAAGATTTATCCATTGACGTGATCGCAGTTGATTCAATCTACACACCGGTTGAGCGTGTGAATATGATTGTTGAGAATACCCGTGTTGGTCAGGTGACAGATTATGATAAGTTAACATTGGATGTATTTACCAATGGTACACTGGCACCGGATGAGGCAGTCAGCCTTGCAGCTAAGGTATTAAGCGAGCATTTGAACCTGTTTATTGATTTATCTGAGAACGCAAAGTCAACAGAGGTTATGGTAGAGACCAAGGATGATGAAAAGGGTAAGGTGCTTGAAATGAGCATCGACGAACTGGAATTATCCGTACGTTCTTATAACTGCTTAAAGCGTGCAGGAATCAATACAGTTGAAGAATTAACCAATAAGACTTCAGAAGATATGATGAAGGTTCGTAACTTAGGACGGAAGTCATTAGAAGAAGTATTAGGTAAGTTAAAGGAATTAGGTCTTGAGCTTCGCAACGGTGATGAGTAAGATCTATGTATGCCACTAAAGCTGAATAAGAGTAAGCATAGTGAAGATGCAGAGCAATCTGCATGATTATCCACAAGGAGGACAAATCTATATGGCAATGTATAGAAAGCTTGGTAAGAAATCAAGTGCAAGACAGGCATTACTTCGTAATCAGGTAACCATGTTATTATACAATGGTAAGATTAAGACTACAGAGGCAAGAGCAAAGGAAGTTCGTCAGATCGCTGAGCATCTGATCGCTTTAGCTGTTAAGGAAAAGGATAACTTCGATGAAGTAACCGTAACCGCAAAGGTTCCAAAGCTTGACAAAGATGGCAAGAGAATCAAGGAAGTGGTTGATGGTAAGAAGGTAACCCAGTATGACACTGTTGAGAAGAAGGTTAAGAAGGATCAGCCTTCCAGACTTCATGCAAGAAGACAGATGTTAAAGGTTCTTTATCCGGTTGTTGAAGTTCCTGCAGAGGGCGCCGGAAGAAAGAAAGCAACTAAGAAGGTTGATTTAACAGCTAAGTTATTTGATGAGTACGCACCGAAGTATGCAGACCGTCAGGGTGGTTATACACGTATCGTAAAGATCGGACCACGTAAGGGTGATGCAGCTATGGAAGTAATTCTTGAATTAGTATAAGAAATGCACAAGGCTGTCGCATAGAATGCGGCAGCCTTTTTTCACATAATGGGATAGGAATCAAAAGTTATGATAAAAGCAGAACATGTATCATTTGAATATTTTCGCAGAGATGAAAACGGCAATGTATCTGATATGGTGGAAGCGGTCAAGGATCTTTCCCTTGAGGTAAAGCAGGGCGAATTCATAGGTATTCTGGGCTGTAATGGGTCCGGAAAATCAACATTTGCAAAGATGTTGAACGCACTGCTGGATCCGACAGAGGGCGAGATCTGGATAGAAGGTATGAGCACAAAGGACAGTGCGAATACCTGGAATATCAGAGAAAATACCGGAATGGTATTTCAGAATCCGGATAATCAGATCATCGGTACGATTGTAGAGGAAGATGTAGCATTCGGACCGGAGAATCTGGGCGTTCCGACAGATGAGATATGGAGCCGGGTTTCAGCGGCATTGGAAACGGTAGGCATGACTGCATATCGGGAGCAGTCACCGAATCGGCTGTCCGGTGGACAGAAGCAGCGGGTAGCGATTGCAGGTGTTCTTGCAATGCAGCCGAAGTGTATTATATTTGATGAGTCGACTGCAATGCTGGATCCGAAGGGACGGCAGGAGGTGCTGAGGGCGGCACATATGCTGAACCGCGAAAAAGGGATTACAATTCTGTTTATTACACATAACATGGAAGAAGTTGTAGAGGCAGACCGGATCGTAGTGATGAATCTGGGCAAGCTGGTGGCAGAAGGAACGCCACAGGAGATTTTCAGTCATCTGGAGCAGATGCAGGAATACGGACTGGAGCTGCCGAGAATTACAGAGCTGGCGGTTCGCCTGAAAAAGAACGGGATTCCGATAAACGGTACGATTCTAGATGAGGATACGCTGGTGTCAGAGCTGGAACGCGTAGCAGAGCGGATGGCCGGAGGACGTGTCGGACAGATATCTTATATGAGTCAGTCAGCACAGACGGAGCGGACTTATAGGAAAGCAGGATCACATACCGGACAGTCAGCACAGACGGAGCATGTAGCTTATATGAAACAGGAAACACAGGCGGAGCAGACAGAAAATACAGAACGGGAGGACCGGACAGAGGTGATGCGTTCCGGATTGATTCTGGATCATATTTCCTATCGGTATAATCCGGGAACCATTTATGAGTATCCGGCACTGCAGGATGTTTCACTATCGTTTGCAAAGGGTGAATTTGTAGCAATTATAGGACATACCGGTTCCGGAAAGTCCACGTTGATCCAGCAGTTTAACGGTCTGCTGGAGCCGGATAGCGGACATATATATTTTGAAGGAAAAGATGTGTTTGAAAAGGGCTATAACCGGACACATTTGCGGGAAAAAGTGGGACTGGTATTCCAGTATCCGGAATATCAGCTGTTCGCAGAAACGGTGCTGGAGGATGTGAGCTTCGGACCGAAGAATCTGAAGCTTCCGTTGCTTGAAGTACAGCAGAGAGCATTTCAGGCGATTGAGGCAGTCGGATTATCGGATGTGGTTTATGATTCGTCTCCGTTTGAACTGTCCGGCGGACAGAAGCGCCGGGTGGCGATTGCAGGTGTTTTGGCAATGCAGCCGGATATTCTGGTGTTGGACGAGCCGGTGGCAGGTCTGGATCCGGTTGGACGGAAAGAATTGTTGCAGATGCTGCGGCAATTGAATCAAAAGGGCATGACAATTGTATTGGTTTCGCACAATATGGAGGATGTCGCAGAATATGCCGACCGTGTAATTGTAATGAATCAGGGCACGGTTGACTTTGATGGGAAAACTGCAGAGGTATTTCAGCGGGAAGAATATCTGCAGGAGCTGGGACTGGATATACCGGTCATTACACATGTGATGAAACGGTTACGTGAAGAGGGGTATCAGGTGAATGCGGGAGAATATCGGATGCAGCGTGCAGTGGAGGAGCTGACAGCGTATTTATCCGGGCAGGTGTAAGCACTGCATGACAGGAGGTAAGCATGATTCGAGATATTACCATTGGACAATATTATCCGGTGGAATCTGTGATTCACAGATTGGACCCACGAACGAAGCTGGCAATCAGTTTCCTATATATTATCAGTCTTTTTCTGGCAAATAATAAATATATGTATCTTTTGGCACTGGTGGCACTGGTGGTTTATATCGGATGCTCGAAGGTTCCGTTAAAGTTTATGCTGAAGGGCCTGAAGGGAATCGCGATTTTTATTCTCTTTTCCATAGTGCTGAATATGTTTTTTACCAAGGGAGATCCATTTCTGGATTTCGGATTTATTCATATATCCTGGCAGGGATTCCGAACCGCCTGTTATGCGACGGTGCGGATCATTTTCCTTGTGCTGGGAGCCGCGGTGATCACATATACAACGACTCCAACGAAGCTGACAGATGGTCTGGAACGGGCATTTTCCTGGCTGAAACGCTTCCGGGTGCCGGTGCATGAGGTAGCAATGATGGTAAGTATTGCCCTGCGGTTCATTCCGATTCTGGTCGAGGAGCTGGATAAGATCATGAAGGCACAGCAGGCACGGTGTGCGGACTTTGAGAACGGCAGTATCTGGAACCGGCTGAAAAGTCTCTTTCCGGTTATTCTGCCAATGTTTGTATCGGCGATCCGGCGGGCAAACGATCTGGCACTGGCAATGGAAGCACGGTGCTATCGCGGCGGAGACGGCAGAACGAAGATGAAACCGCTTAAATACACGGTCTGCGACCGGGTGACCTATATTCTCCTGCTGGTATATCTGGCGGGTATGATCAGTCTGCGGATATTGTTATAATTAAAGTATAAAGTGGAGAAGCAAAATGAAACGGGTGAAATTAATTGTCGCATATGATGGAACGAATTATTGCGGCTGGCAGATACAGATAAATGGAATTACAGTGGAAGAGGTATTAAATAAGACCATTTCCGAGCTGGTAGGAGAACCGATTGCAGTGATCGGTGCCAGCAGAACCGACTCCGGGGTTCATGCAATGGGAAATGTGGCAGTGTTTGATACCGAGAGCCGGATCCCGGCAGAGAAGATGAGCTTTGCGTTAAATCAGCGGTTGCCGGAGGATATTCGGATCCAGGAGTCATGCGAGGTGCCTTTGGACTGGCATCCACGCTATTGCGATACCAGAAAGACATATGAATACCGGATCTTGAACCGACGGTTTGCAATCCCCACCGAGCGGCTTTACAGTCATTTCTTCTATTATCCGCTGGATGTGGAGAAAATGCAGCAGGCGGCGGATTATTTGGTTGGTGAACATGATTTTAAGAGTTTCTGCTCTACCAGAACGCAGGTGGAGAATACCGTTCGGACGATTTATTTTCTCCGAGTTATAAAGGAAGGAGATATGATCCGGATTCAGATTAACGGAAACGGTTTCCTGTATAATATGGTGCGGATCATTGTCGGCACCTTGTTAAAGGTCGGAACCGGTATGTATCTACCGGAGCATGTAAAGGAGATTCTGGAAGCGAAGGATCGACGACTGGCAGGACCGAAGGCAGAAGCCAGAGGATTGACGCTGATGGAAATCGAGTATTTGTAAAACTTATGTAAAATATCTTGAATTGTGTGGAAAAATGGCGAAATATACCGTGAATTCATGATGATATCCACAATAATATCAACAATTCGTGGAAAACTCTTGCGAAATAGCACGATAATTCTGTGAATTAGGTCACATGTTAAAAATATATGAGTAACAAACGGAAAGCAGAGAATGCTAAGACACGTTACTAAGATATGCGGTGATAGGAAACAATGGAATATAAAAGCCTTAAATCGGAAAAAAATGAAACAGTAATAAATCAGGTGATAAAGCAATATCATTTCCAGGAACAGGACAGGGAAAGCCTCTCTGTTTTATATCAGGCATTACTGCCATTGATCAGGACAGAGGTATTCTATATCTGGAATCCGGTGCTGAAAACGGAAGAAATGCCGAAATGCGAAACAACGTCGAAATGCGAAACGACGTTGAAATGTGAAACGATGCAGTCAAATTTAGATGCGGGGGATGAGAGAAACGAGGATCAGGCCCTTGTATTTCTAAGTCTTGGAAAGGCGATGGATGAGTTTCAGAGCCTATATATGGATGCCGGATGCCTGCGGGAGGTTTATATGCTTGAATGCATCGGACTGGAGCTGCTTACAGAGGCCTATGAGGAGTTTGTAAAACAGGTACAGCAGGACACGCACAAATGGGCGAAACGGCTGGAATTTGTGGGAGATAATTGCCCGATTGAGACCCTGCCGAGTTTATATCGACAAGTTTTTACAGAGCCGGGACCAATCACCTACTCGGAGCAGTGCATTCTCTCACCAAAGAAAAGTGTTGCGTTTTTTCTGATCATGTCAGATAAAAAGGTGGACAGTAAACCGTGCCATATATGTTCGCAGTGTAAAAATACGGACTGCATATTCCGTCAGGCAGCTCCTGACAGTGAGAAAATATACACAGGTAATCGGTATTCCTATGGGTATCAGCGATTTTTCGGTCAGCAGAAGCAGTTGAAAGAACGAGCGGATGCAAAGCAGACGAATGGAATGCAACCGGAGAATCAGCAAAGACGAACGGATATGAGAAGGGAGAACAGAAAATGACGGAGAGTATGCGTACACAGGAAAAGAAACAGATTGCTTGCATACATGTATATTGCGGAGACGGTAAGGGGAAAACGACTGCGGCCATCGGGCTTGCCATCAGAGCGGCAGGAGCCGGGAAACAGGTATTGTTCTCTCAGTTTATGAAGGGCGGGCAGTCCTCGGAGCTTCAGATTCTGAAAGAGATTCCGAATATCAGACTTATGCGCAGTGAGAAGGAATTTCCATTTTATGAATATATGTCAGCAGAGCAGAAGCAGGAATTAACGGATATCCATAATGGGATGCTTCGGAAGATGATAGAATCACTGGATGCAGACAGCCGCTTTGGAAGCGACAGCTCAGTAAGCAACAGCCCTGCGAGTAATGAAGCGGTATGGCGTCCGGATGTGATCATAATGGATGAGATCACGTACCCATATAATTGGGAGCTGCTGAACCACAGCCTGTTCCAACAGTTTTTGACACAGGCAGAGGGCAGGGTGGAGCTGGTGCTGACCGGGCGGGATCCCGCAGAGGAAATTCTACAGGCGGCCGATTATATAACAGAGATGCGTAAGCTCCGGCATCCGTATGATCAGGGGATCCCCGCACGGATCGGGATTGAACTGTAAAAGCGGAGAATCGGCGGAAATTTAGCAGAAAATCAGCCGAAAATAAAAAGAAAATTGGTTGACACACATGGAACGGTGTAATATAATATACAAATGTGACAAGAAAGATTAATACTTAAACCAAAGCCCCGGTAATAGTATTTATCGCATATATGTTAGGTTAAAATTTGAAGGAGGAACAACCATGAAGAGTTATATGGCTAGCCCATCAACGATTGAAAGACAGTGGTATGTAGTAGATGCTACAGGACATACATTAGGACGTTTAGCATCCGAGATTGCAAAGGTATTAAGAGGTAAGAACAAGCCTACTTATACTCCACATATTGATACAGGCGATTATGTAATCGTAGTTAACGCTGATAAGATTCAGGTTACAGGTAAGAAGATGGATCAGAAGGTATATTACAATCACTCTGATTATGTAGGCGGAATGAAGGAAACTACATTAAGAGAAAAGATGAATAAGAAGCCGGAAGATGTTATCTACTTGGCAGTTAAGGGTATGCTTCCAAAGGGACCTTTAGGACGTGAGATGATCAAGAAGCTTCACGTATATGCAGGTCCAGAGCATGAGCAGGCAGCACAGAAGCCGGTTGCTTTAGAGATTAAGTATTAATTGTAGAAGGAGGACATAACAGTGGCTAAGAAGAAAGATAACAAGTTTTACGGAACTGGTAGAAGAAAAAGCAGTATTGCCAGAGTATATTTAGTACCTGGTACAGGTAAGGTTACAATCAATAAGAGAGATATGGATGAGTATTTCGGATTAGAGACTCTGAAGTTAATCGTAAATCAGCCATTTGAAGCTACTTCTACACAGGGTAAGTTTGATGTATTAGTAAACGTTAAGGGTGGTGGATTTACCGGACAGGCCGGTGCAATCCGTCATGGTATTTCAAGAGCATTATGCGTAGCTGATCCAGAGTACAGACCGGCATTAAAGAAGGCTGGATTCTTAACTCGTGATCCACGTATGAAGGAAAGAAAGAAGTACGGTTTAAAAGCAGCTCGTCGTGCTCCACAGTTCAGCAAGCGTTAGTCAACCGTTCAGAACGATATCAAAAGGTATACAGCTCCTCGGAAATCAAGGATTTCCGGGGAGTTATTTTATATATTTATTCTTCTAATTTTTCAGAAAATCTCATAACTATTGCCCCAATTAAATTTGTTTGAGAAAATATCATAT
>CABQJA010000090.1 GCA_902464345.1 uncultured Clostridium sp. | reverse complement strand
AGCGGTTAAGACGTCGCCCTCTCACGGCGAAAACAGGGGTTCGATTCCCCTACGAACTGCTAAAAGGATTCAGAAAGATTCTGAATCCTTTTTTCTGTGTGTCGGTTCCTTTTTCTGATTTCAGCATATACTAATCGTAATGACATTCCGGGAGTAATTCTATGGATTTAACAATTAATAACGAAGAACATCAGGAGCAGGGAAATCTCCGGGTAGAAGTGAATTCTGCACTCGGTCGGATTCCGATTGAAAATGCAGAGATACAGATATCCTCAACTGACGGAACCGGTGGAGTTCTGGCAGAAAGCAGAACGGATGCCAATGGTATGACAGAGATATTTTCTCTGAATGCACCGCCCGCTGCGTATTCTATGACACCGTCTGAGAATCAGCCGTATGCGGAATATAATCTACGGATCCGGGCAGCCGGATATGTGGGACGGTTGTTTTCGGGTGTTCAGATTTTCTCGGGAAAGACAGCTATACAGTTTTCGGAACTTCGGCCGGGGCCGGATGCAGAGGAATATGATCCAATCGTAATCGGTGGGCATACACTCTGGGAGGAATATCCACCGAAGATACCGGAGGCAGAAATAAAGCCGCTAAGCGAGTCCGGGGAAATTGTATTGAATCAGGTAGTGATTCCGGAATATGTTGTGGTTCATGATGGTGCGCCGACAGATTCGACAGCAGAGAATTATTATGTACGGTATAAGGATTATATCAAGACGGTTGCTGCCTGTGAAATTTATGCAACCTGGCCGGAAGCATGCATTGAAGCTAATGTACTGGCAATTATGTCTTTTACATTGAACCGGGTCTATACGGAATGGTATCGTAATCAGGGGTATAGCTTCACAATTACCAGTTCGACTGCGTTTGATCACAAATGGATATACGGAAAGTCAACCTATGATAGCATTGATGCGGTGGTAGATCGTCTGTACGGATCTTATCTATCCAGACCGAATGTGAAGCAACCGATTCTGACACAATACTGTGACGGCAGAAGGGTAACCTGTCCAAACTGGATGAGTCAGTGGGGCAGTAAATATCTGGCGGATCAGAATTACACAGCAATACAGATTCTTCGCAACTATTACGGAGAAACGATTTATATCAATGAAACCTCTGCAGTGGCCGGAGTCCCGATGTCCTGGCCGGGGGAGAGCTTGCAGAACGGTTCTTCCGGTGAGGCAGTACGTACCATTCAGGAACAGTTGAATAGAATTTCCCAGAATTATCCGGCAATTCCGAAGGTTGCTGCAGATGGTATCTATGGTCCGGAAACAGAGGAAGCTGTCCGGACGTTTCAGAGCATCTTCAAGCTTCCGCAGACCGGAGTCGTGGATTACAGAACTTGGTATAAAATATCCGAGATTTATGTTGGCGTAACCAGAATTGCAGAATTGGATTAAATCTGATATAATATATCAGTTATTGTCAGAATCTATATACAAGGAGACGAAAAAGGTGAAGAAACTATTAGTATACCTGAAGGATTACAGGAAGGAAAGCATTCTGGCACCGTTGTTTAAGATGCTGGAGGCTTCCTTTGAGTTATTTGTGCCGCTGGTAATGGCAGCGATCATGGATCATGGGATTGCCGGACAGGATATGCCATATATCTGGAAGATGGCAGGAATTTTGATCCTGTTGGCAGTTGTAGGACTTACCTGTTCTCTGACGGCACAGTATTTTGCCGCAAAGGCTGCCGTTGGATTTTCAACCGGTGTGAAGCATGTGTTGTTTAAGCATATTCAGAATCTGTCCTTTACGGAGCTGGATGAAGCAGGAACTCCGACATTGATCACCCGTATGACCAGTGATATGAATCAGGTCCAGAATGGTGTGAATATGGTGCTTCGCCTGTTCCTTCGTTCACCATTTATTGTATTTGGCGCCATGATCATGGCATTTACCATTAATGTGAAAGCTGCACTGATCTTTGTGGTAGCAATTCCGTTATTATCGATCGTTGTATTCGGCATTATGCTGGTCAGCATTCCAAAGTTTAAGAAGGTTCAGGAGGCACTGGATAAGGTGCTTGGAACGACCCGTGAGAATCTTACAGGTGTCCGTGTGATCCGGGCCTTTAATCAGGAAGAAGAAGAGCGGGAGCGGTTCTTTGAAGAAAATGAGTTTCTCACCCGCCTGCAGCTGGTAGTCGGAAGGATTTCCGCAGTCATGAATCCGGTTACGTTTATCATTGTAAATGTTGCGGTAATCGCACTGTTATGGACCGGAGCGATTCAGGTAGATCATAACATCCTGACACAGGGTGAGGTTGTGGCACTGGTTAATTATATGAATCAGATTCTGGTAGAGCTGGTAAAGCTGGCCAATCTGATCATCACGATCACCAAATCCATTGCCTGCGGAAACCGGATTGAAGCAATCCTGGAGATGAAACCGACCCAGACCTTTGCAGAGCAGCCGGTGAAAGAGGAAGAAAATCCGGAGTATGCCGTAGAGTTTCAGGATGTATCGTTTGCATATAAGAATGCCGGTGATAATGCACTGATCCATCTGAATCTTCAGGTGCGGAAGGGAGAGACGATCGGTATTATCGGTGGTACCGGTTCCGGAAAGACAACCTTTGTCCATCTGATCCCGAGATTCTATGATGTGACCGGGGGAAGGGTACTGGTGAACGGAGTGAATGTCAATGACTATCCGAAGGAGCAGCTCCGCAGTAAGGTCGGCATCGTTATGCAGAAAGCGGTATTGTTTAAGGGTACAATTCGCGAGAATCTGAAATGGGGCAATGATTCGGCAACGGATGAAGACATTGCTCAGGCACTGGAGATCGCACAAGGTACTGAGGTAGTTGCCAAGAAGGACGGTGGTCTGGATGCCATGATCACACAGGGTGGCAAGAATCTGTCTGGCGGGCAGAGACAGCGGCTGACCATTGCACGGGCACTGGTCCGGAAGCCGGAGATTCTGATTCTGGATGACAGTACATCAGCACTTGATTATGCCACAGATGCTAAGCTTCGGAAAGCGTTGCAGGAGATGGAGAATAAACCAACGATCTTCATTGTGTCGCAGAGGACCGCATCCATTCAACATGCCAACCGTATCGTGGTATTGGACGACGGAGAGGTTGTTGGCATCGGAGGTCATGAGGAATTATTAAAGAATTGTCCTGTATATCAGGAAATATATGATTCACAGTTTAAAAAGGAGGGTCAGAGAGCATGAGTACACAAAAGACAGAGCAGAAATCAGACGCAAAGAAAACACAGTCTGTAAAAACACTGAAACGTCTGATGGGTTATCTGAAGCATTACTGGTTCTTCCTGGCTGTATCGATTCTGATGGCTTTTATCAGTGTGGCACTGACCCTGTATCTTCCAATCCTGACCGGTAATGCAGTGGATTGTATCTTAGGCCCGGGTGCGGTTGATTTTGCGGGAATCAGACATATTCTTCTGGTGATGGCTGTTTGTATCGGCATTACAGCAATCGCACAGTGGATCATGAATGTATGTAACAATAAGATGACCTATTCAATCGTCCGGGATGTAAGACGGGATGCATTTGATAAGATTGAAAAGCTCCCGCTGAAATATTTGGACGCACATACCAGCGGTGAAATCGTGAGCCGGGTGATCGCGGATGTGGATCAGTTTGCGGATGGTCTGTTAATGGGATTTACGCAGTTTTTCACCAGTATTGTCACCATTCTCGGAACATTGGTCTTCATGCTGACGATCAATCCGTGGGTAACACTTGTGGTTGTCTGTATTACACCGGTATCCTTATTTGTAGCGGCATTTATTGCGAAGAAGACTTATCATATGTTTCAGGTACAGTCTGAGACGAGAGGGGAACAGACCGGTTTCATTGATGAGATGATCGGGAACCAGAAAGTGGTGCAGGCTTTTGACCGGGAAAAGGAGTCTATGGAGACCTTTGATGAGATTAATGGCCGGCTTCAGAAATGTTCCCTGAAAGCAATCTTCTTTTCATCCATTACCAATCCGTCTACTCGGTTTGTAAACAGTCTGGTATATGCCGGTGTCGGAATTGTTGGTGCTGTAATTGCAATCAAGGGCGGTATGACGGTTGGTCAGCTGACATCCTTCCTCGGATATGCGAATCAGTATACAAAGCCGTTTAATGAGATTTCCGGCGTTGTGACAGAGCTTCAGAATGCACTGGCATGCGCCGCCAGGATTTTTGAATTGATCGATGAAGAGGCACAGGTTCCGGATGCAGAGGATGCGGTTGTTCTGGAACATGTAGCCGGAAATGTAGGCATTCAGGATGTCAGCTTCTCCTATGTTCCGGATCAGAAGCTGTTAGAGCATGTAAGCCTGGATGTAAAGGCAGGCCAGAGAATCGCGATCGTAGGACCGACCGGTTGCGGTAAAACCACTTTGATCAATCTGCTGATGCGGTTCTATGATGTGAATGACGGAAAGATTCTGGTAGAAGGAGAGGATATCCGCAATGTGACGAGAAACAGTCTGCGGAATTCCTACGGAATGGTATTACAGGAGACATGGCTCCGAACCGGTACGGTCCGTGAGAATATTGCTATGGGAAGACCGGATGCAACGGATGAGGAGATTATTGAGGCAGCAAAGCTGTCGCATGCCCACAGCTTTATTAAGCGATTGCCACAGGGATACGACACCATGATCACGGAGGACAGTGACAGCTTCTCACAGGGGCAGAAGCAGCTGCTCTGTATTGCAAGGGTTATGCTTTGCAGACCGCCGATGCTGATCCTGGATGAGGCAACATCTTCGATTGATACCAGAACGGAAATCCGGATCCAGAAGGCATTTAATCACCTGATGGAAGGTAGGACCAGCTTTATCGTAGCACACCGTTTGTCAACGATTCAGGAAGCAGATGTGATTCTGGTCATGAAGGACGGAAATATCATCGAACAGGGAAATCACGAGGAATTGCTGGAGAAGAAGGGATTTTATTATAATCTGTATAACAGTCAGTTTGCAGTATAATTGCTTGTACCATGGAAGATAGTGTGGTATAGTTGTACCGAATCCGTGAGGATTTCAGGATAGAGGAGATTGGAATGGAATATCAGTGGCCTGTAGGGATAAAACGAACAAGACAAAGAGAAGATGTGTTCCGTGTACTGACAGAGGCAGAGGAACCATTGACAGCCATGGAGATTTTCAGGCGGGTGATTGCAAACACGCAGGATTCCAATTATGCGATTTCAACCATTTACCGGTCGCTGGCTGTATTTGAAGAGAACCATCTGGTGGAGAAAACGACGCTGATGGGAGAGGATATGGCAGTTTATGAGTGGAAGCGGGAACAGCATAAGCATTATGCAATCTGTTTAAATTGCAGAAGAAAGATTCCGTTGTCGGAATGCCCGATGCACGATCTGGATATTTGCTCCGATATGGATGGATTTCAGATTACCGGACATAAATTAGAATTATATGGATATTGCAAGGAATGTCAAAAGAGAGAATGTCAGAAGAAAAACGATGAAGAGATAAGGAGGCATTGATATATGAACAATCAGACAATGATGGAGCTGGACGAAGAACTCAATGCACAGTTTGATGACCTGGTAAAGTATTGTATGGTATCGGGTGCGATCAATCAGGAGTTATATGCAGAATATGATGTAAAGCGAGGACTCCGTGATGCAAATGGTAAGGGTGTTCTGACCGGTCTGACCGAGATTGCAGATGTAGTAGGAACAAAAATCGAGGATGGTGTCCGGGTTCCGTGTGATGGTAAATTATATTATCAGGGCTATGACGTAAAGGAACTGGTAAGCAGTTATGCCAACCGCAGATATGCGTTTGAAGAGGTAACGTATCTGCTGTTATTCGGTGATCTGCCAAATCGGCAGCAGTTAAACAGTTTTATTAATATCTTGAAGAGCCTGCAGGAATTATCCGGTTATTTTGTCCGGGATGTTATAATGAAGGCTCCAAGTGCCAATATTATGAATGGACTGCAACGATGTGTGTTGATGTTATATTCTTATGATGAGAAGCCGGATGATATCGCAGTTCCGAATGTACTGCGCCAGTCATTGCAGATGATCGGAAAACTGCCATTGATCTCCGTATATTCTTATCATGCATACCGTCATTTCCATTACGGAGAGAATCTGGTTATCCGTACACCGGATAAAGAGATGTCAACGGCAGAGAATATTCTGCAGATGTTAAGACTGGACGGCAAGTTTACAGAGCTGGAGGCAAAGGTACTGGATATTGCATTGGTACTGCATGCAGAGCATGGTGGTGGTAATAACTCCACATTTACGAATCATGTGGTTACATCCTCCGGTACCGATACTTATTCTGCAGTGGCTGCATCCATTGCATCCTTAAAGGGACCGCGGCATGGTGGAGCGAATCTGAAGGTACAGCAGATGTTCCGGGATTTACGGGAACATGTGACAGACCTGAAGGATGAAAAGCAGATTAAAGAATATCTGCTTAAGATTCTGAATAAAGAGACCTTTGACCGGGCAGGACTCATTTATGGTATGGGACATGCTGTTTATACAGAATCAGATCCGAGAGCAGTGATCTTAAAGGATTATGCAGAGCGCCTGGCATATGAGAAGGATCGTCATGATGAGTTTGAATTCTATGAGAGAGTGGAACGTCTGGCAGCAGAGGCAATTGCCGAGAAGCGTCGTCTGTTCAAGCCGGTATGTGCCAATGTCGATTTTTACAGTGGATTTGTATATACCATGCTTGGAATTCCGGAAGAATTGTTTACACCTATTTTTGCAATTTCAAGAATCTCAGGCTGGAGTGCACACCGTCTGGAAGAGCTGGTAAATAAAGGTAAGATCATCCGTCCGGCATATAAGTTCGTAGGCGTGCATAAGAAGTTCTCCGATCTGGAGGAACGTTATTGATCAAAACGGTTTGTGCAGAGGATGCAGGAACATTAAGAACAGATAGAAATATTAAAGTTTGGAAAGGTATCAGAACAATGCTGGAATTAAAGCATATAAATTATCAGGTAGAAGAGGAACACCTGGAGATCTTAAAGGATATTAATCTGACCATTGATGAGCGGTTTGTGGCGGTGACCGGACCGAACGGTGGCGGAAAATCAACACTGGCAAAGATTATTGCCGGAATCGTAGAACCGACCTCCGGTGAAATCCTGTTAAATGGTGAGGATATTACACATTGCAGTATTACGGAACGTGCAAGGAAGGGAATCAGCTATGCGTTTCAGCAGCCGGTTAAGTTTAAGGGAATTACCGTGCAGGATCTGATCACGCTGGCAGCCGGTAAGCAGATTACAGTGGCAGAGGCATGTAATTATCTTTCAGAGGTTGGTCTCTGTGCAAAGGATTATATTCACCGGGAGGTGAATGCCAGTCTGTCCGGTGGCGAGCTGAAACGGATCGAGATTGCGATGACGATCGCCAGAGGCGCTGAGTTCACGATCTTTGATGAACCGGAGGCCGGAATTGACCTGTGGAGCTTCAACAACCTGATCCAGGTGTTTGAGGACATGCATGAAAAGATCAATGGTTCGATCCTGATCATTTCCCATCAGGAACGGATTTTAAATATTGCAGATAAGATCATCGTGATCGCGGACGGAACGGTTGTAAAGACCGGAACAAAAGCAGAAGTGCTTCCTGCATTACTGGATGCCACAGATGCAGCGTGTAAAACATTAATGGACAAGATCGTTTAGGAGGGTTTGCTATGGATAAGATTCAACAATCGCTGTTGGAGCAGGTTGCGGATCTGCATACGATTCCGGAAGGAGCGTATAACATTCGTGCCAATGGCAAGCTTGCCGGACGAAATACAACAGCCAATATAGATATTGTAACGAAAGAGGATAAGCCGGGAATCGATATTATCATTAAGCCGGATACCAGAAATGAAAGTGTGCATATACCGGTCGTATTAAGTGAAAGCGGCTTAAAGGATATGGTATATAATGACTTTTATGTAGGCGAAAATGCGGATGTGACGATCGTTGCAGGCTGCGGAATCCATAATTGCGGTGTGGATACCTCAGAACATGATGGCATTCATACCTTTTATCTGGAGAAGAATGCAAAGGTCCGTTATATTGAGAAGCATTATGGAGAGGGTGACGGTTCCGGAAAGCGGATCTTAAATCCGACTACGATCATTCATGTCGGAGAGGGTGCGTATCTGGAAATGATCACCGTGCAGATCAAGGGTGTCGATTCTACAGTCCGGACGACCTCCGGAGATCTGGCAGAAGGTGCGACACTGGTGGTCAAGGAAAAGATCATGACACATGGTATTCAGCATGCAGAGACGAACTTCAGCGTGGATCTGAACGGAGCCGGCAGCAGTGCCAGTGTATCTTCCCGTTCGGTAGCCAAGGATGACTCAACCCAGTGCTTCAAGTCCGTGATTAACGGAAATGCACCATGCTCCGGGCATACGGAATGTGATGCAATCATTATGGATCATGCAAAGGTAACGGCAAAGCCGGAGCTGACCGCCAATCATATTGATGCCAGTCTGATC
>CABQJA010000089.1 GCA_902464345.1 uncultured Clostridium sp. | reverse complement strand
CAACATTTTTACAGTCTCTATTCGATCTTCCTCTGTAATCGGCACAATTGCTTTTTCCCAGTTAAACTGTCCCGAACGTTCATATGTCGTTTTCAGAAGCACAAAGCTTGCGCAATCAATGATACACTCATCTTCATAAATTCCATGTGCCCCTATAGGTATTCCCGGCAATTCCATAATCAACTGAAGTTTGTTTCCCTCCTGCCTTATTTTATTTACAACATAATCTTCAGAATCCTTTGTTGCAGCAATATTGGGTGCGTCCAGATATGGATATATGAAAGTAGTTCCATTCGCTAACTTCCTTTCTCCTACAAATCCCGATAACAATGTTGGACCGCAACTCATCCCCTGAAAGCAATTGTCTCCTGTCTGTTTCAAATCTGAATAGACCTTTTCGCCCGCATGAAGCTGAATCCGAAATTCTGCCGGAGTTTGCAAACGATTGTCTGTATATTTCCCCCCATCCTGATCCTGATATACTTCGTTCCAACCCGGTATCGGATAATATGGGAACCAACCCGGCAGATTCATTGCATACCAGTTATTATATAAGCATGAAGCCCCTGTTGGTCCTCCATGATATTTCAATGTAAAGGATTGGATCCCACCTTCCTTTCCATAAATCAGTATCGTATTTTCATTCTGTCGGTACTCAAGTGCCTCTCCGTTTTCATCCGTTACACTATCAACCTGATATAATCGATATAATGTCATTGCATAGCCGTCCAGACTACCATCAGATGGTACGCATGTCACAGTTGCTTTCATCTGCCTTCCAAGCTTTAAATCCATATCATAGGATAATATCTCAAAATCTGCTTTCCGTTCTTCCTGCTTTACCCCTTCCATTGTGTAACGCCACTGATCATCTTCATTGCTGTTAAAATTGTCAGAACAATAGTAACTCCCTGGCAGTCCACTGTATAACAATCCCCATATAGCACATCCAATACCTGCTACAGGTACCAGCCTATAATAAAATACCCTCTGTTTCTTATTTTGTCTGATATTGTTCATATAATAAACTGCTAAAGCAGTTACAAAGATCCCTATCCAAAATATCCCTCTGGCCGCAATTATCATACTTGCCATCGGCAGACAGTACAATTCTATACTATTTGTTCCTTGCGGCATAAGCAATAGCACCTTACAAACGTATGTAATCCACCTTGAAAGATAAGAATAAGTTTCAAGCAGTGAGCTCATTATTGGACTTACTATAAATGCAAATACAATTGTTTCAATGTATCCAATTATCTTCCCTGCATTTTTTGCAAATAACCAGCCAGCCAAAACAGCAACGATTCCGTTTAGGATATAATATGTCCCTGTCAATCTAAAATAATAAAACAGCACCTGCATGGTATATGTACCATCCGAAACATGACAGGCTATGTGCATAATCAGAAACCATATCGCATATGCAAACACAACCAGTATCATTACCAGCCCCTGTACCAGATCCTGTTTCAGATAATTCTTATTTGACCTCAACGTTTCGTCAATATTTGCATCCGGCACCTCCCTGAAATAATCAAATGCCAGAAATAAAAAGAGCAAAAATACATAGATAAAATCACGAAGTTGTTCCTGCAATCTTCCAAGTCCTGCATAATAAGCCTGCCCCTGAAACCATGCCAAAAACATTGGTCCATAATAATACAGACTTCCACCAAACAGCACCGCAAGCAGAATCAGCCGCAAGGGACTGCGAAAAAATAACTTTGTCTGTGTACGAAACATAACTACTCCCTTCCTGTCAGTTAAACACCACCATTATTTAAATAATCCCATTCCTCCTGTCCGAGATTCTTGATTATAAACTCTTCAAAATCATCCTCGGTGTAACCAAATTCCTGCATTTGCGTTAAATACATATTTCTGACATTTTCATAAAGTGTCTCTCCGGTTTCATTTTCCTTAAAGTTGTAATACAACATTTTTACAGTCTCTATTCGATCTTCCTCATCTGTTTCATTATTTCGCATTTCCCAATTCCATTGTCCGCTTTCCTCATAAATGCTATTTAGATATGCAAAGGTTACACTATCAATAATCTGATCCTCCCTATAGATTCCGGGTCCACCCTCATCAACATTTGGGGTTATCATAAACAATCGTATTTTACTATTTGTATTTTCCAGCGTATTTAGAAAATGCTTCTGCTCCTCTGCATAAAACTTCGTATCAGGTAGATTCTCCACACTTGCATACGGATATATGTATCTGACTCCATTCTCTAATTCCGTTTCCTTAACAAATCCCATCAGCAGGGTTGGTCCCTCTGATTTTCCACAGAACCGGTTCTCCGCTACTTCCTCTAAATCAGAATATACTGTTTTTGAGGTTTTTATCTGTATCCTGAAATCAGCCGGTTCTTTTAACTGATTATCAACATACATATTTTTATCCGTATCATATATCTTCTGCCATCCGGCTATCGGATAATACGGAAACCAGCCCGGAAGGTACATATCATTCCTATTTGCATGTATTTTCCCCTTGGGCGAACCGCCATGATATTCAATACAAATCTTCTCAATTCCATCCGGTTGTCCATATATGGTTAATGTACTTTCATCCCTCTGATACATCAACGCCTCTCCATTTTCATCTGTTACCCGATCTATCTGATATGCGTAATAAAGTGTCATATCGTACCTGTCCAATGTTTGAACCGAGGGACTGCATATTACCTTTGCCTTCATCTGTCTCCCGAGTTGAATCTCCATATCATAGAAATTAATCTTGAAATCTGCATCCTTTTCCTGTTGTTTTATTCCAAACATTTGATATCGAAATATATCATCTGTATCCGATATAAAATTGTCCACACAATAATAGCTGGCCGGTAATTCCGAATACACAGCTGCAACTATTGTACATATCGCCCCCAAAAGCATTATCCATCTCTGGTATTTACGTTTCTCCTGCCTATAGTAAGATAGCAATAATAATGTTCCGAACAATCCTATCCAGAAAATTCCTCTTGATGCAATTGACCAGTTAACTTCCTGCAAATACGTCGGATCTAAACTTTGGGTTCCCTGCGGTATAATCAGGAAAATCTGAATTACTTTATAGATCCATGGGTATTGCCACGAGAGCCATGTACATTCCGAAATTGCCAAAGGACTAATCAACAGTGCAAATAAAATAATCACAATATAGCCGACTATCTTTCCGGCATTTCTGGCAAATAACCACCCTGCCAAAATAGCGACTACTCCGTCTAATATGTAGTAAGTTCCGGTCAATCTGAAATAATAAAACAGTACCTGCAATGTATAGGTGCCATCTGAAATATGACAAGCTATATGCATAACCAGAAAACAGAATGCATATACAAGTACAACCAAAATCATCATCAATGCCTGCACCAGATCCTGTTTCAGATAATTCTTATCAGCCTTCAGTGTTTCATCAATATTTGCATCCGGTACATCCCGGAAATAATCAAATGACAAAAATAAAAGGAGTAAAAACACATAGATAAAGTCCCGAAGCTGCACCTGCAGTTTTCCGAGTCCCGCATAATACACCTGTCCCTGAAACCATGCAAGAAACATTGGTCCATAATAATACAGACTACCGCCAAACAGCACCGCAAGCAGAATCAGTCGCAGAGGACTGCGAAAAAATAACTTTGTCTGTGTACGAAACATAACTACCCCTCCTTTGTCTCAGCTGAATTATCCTTCCATGCCATTCATGATTTTCCCATCTTCAATCCTGATCTTCCGCTCTGCCACATTGGCAATCTCTTCATCATGCGTCACGATCAATATTGTCTTCTGATACTCCTCATGCACCTTCAATAATAATTCCGCAACATCATGGCTGGTCTGATGATCCAGATTTCCGGTTGGCTCATCACACAAAACGATTGCCGGATGATTGCTTAAGGCCCTCGCAATCGCCACCCGCTGTTGCTGTCCTCCGGATAACTCTGTCGGAAGATGCTCCTGATGGTCCTTCAGTCCCAGTATCTCCACCAGCCCTTCTATATAATCTTCATCTACGGTCTTTCCTGCCAGCAGCATAGGTAAGACAATGTTCTCTTTCACCGTCAATTCATTCATCAGATGAAATTTCTGAAAAACAAATCCAATATAATCTCTCCGGATCACAGACAGCTCCCGATCTTTCTGATCACTTAAATCCTTCCCTGCTATCCATACCTTGCCCTCCGTAGGTGTGTCCAGGGCGCCCAGCAGATGCAATAATGTAGATTTTCCACTTCCACTGGTGCCTACAATGGAAATCATTTCTCCGTTTGCAACTGTAAGATTCACATCCTGCAATGCATGTACCTGCCGGTCTCCAAGGTGATATATTTTTGACAGATGTTCCGTCCGGATTTCCCATTCTTTCATATTCTTCCTCCAGTTCTGCTTAATATGTATTTCTTTCGATTTCCTGTATCAGATTTAATTTTTTAATATACCGTACCTGTGGTATCGTACCAAGAATAATCAGAAGCACTCCCAGTAACAGTATTCCAATTAATGCCATTCCAAAGCTGTAATCAAACAGATTGTACCAGAACGGAATTTCCAACAGTCGCATGTTCTGGTTAAAACTCCAGTTGTCTGCTGCACCGCTCTCTACCAAATGACGCAGATAATAGAACCAGCTCTGACACACAGCCACAGGAAGTATCGCAAATACCACTCCGACAACCGGATAATAGATATTCTGTATAATCAGCATCCCCATTAACTGTTTTTCTGTCATTCCCAGACACCGCAGTGTTACCAGCTTCGGTGTACTGATTCGGATCCTCATGTACAGGCTGAATACAATGGCACAGGCCGCTACTAATACCAGCATCAAAACCATGATAAAAAACACTACCATTACCTTCTGCTTTTTCCATATCTCTTTCTCCTGTATCTCTGCTGTGGATACAATCTCCATTCCCTTTCCAGATGCCAGGATGCTGTATATCTGCGGGTCCACCAATTGCAGGTCGGCATTCTTCCTCACCTTCACCTGTATCCGATTATAATTCTGATCCGGAAGTCCCCATGCTGCATATGACTGATCCATACATAATATGGTGAATCCATAATCACTACTCCTGTACATATCTGCCCCCATCTTTGTTTCTTCTTTTGATATCAGATACTGTTCATAATCAGTTTCCGAATGCAGTACCACAATTGCTCCGACTCTGGTGTTTATATCTTTCCTTGCTCCGAATACATATGCCTTCACCGGGACAAGAGAACCACTGGGATCTTCCACTTCCTTTTCATAAACCGGAGATGATAATAGATCCGGTACAGAACCACTTAGATTAAAGTCGTCCCCCTGCCGATCCAATACCACATCACTGAGAGGAAGAGACTCCCCAACGTCAAATACCTGTTGAACCAATTCTGCCTGTTCCTCCGGCACTGCCAGAATTACCTCCTGACCACTACGGATTTTGTCTGTATTTATCTGTCCGGCTATTACATTATTTTCCAGTTCTTTCAGTTTCTCCTCCTGCAATCCATTCATGGGTACTACATATAATTCTTCTCCGGAACTATATCCGGTTCCCTCCAACGTCGCAATCTCTGCCTCATACAATGCTTCATCATATTCATTCTCACTCGGTGCATATTGCCGGATTTTCATTCCCTGCAGCAGTTCATCTATTTCTTTTAAATCTTCCCCTTTGGGATATGCCAGCCTTGCAGAACGATTTATGATCTGTGCATTGATTTCTTCTATTGCCTCATTCTGCTGTAATTCTTGTAGCTTCTGCGATGTTAGTCCATAATTATGATGGTTTTCTATCTGAAAATAACTCTTCGATCCTGTCATCCTGGCTACATACTGATACTCACCCAACTGTACATTCTCTATCTGTTCCCGATATACTGCATTCTCCTTGTCTGCTAATGCAGAGAAATATGTAAAGCCAAACAATGCAGCTCCCATTAACAGCATCATCGTAACCATAGTAATCGTATCATGCAAAACCAGTCTTCGATTTAACAGACGCATCCATGTTTTGCATGATTTTCCCCGCTTTTTAACCTTTGCAGTCTTTCCTTCTGGCATAAGCTGAAACAGTAACCGAATCGGGTCTGATTTATATATCTGAATCAAAACCAGTACCGTTGCCAGTGCCACGCCAGTCATTATTACCACAATCGAAAACAGATATGGATTTACCGTTGCACCGGCTACATATTTTGAAACCTGAAAACCAAGCTCTAATGCCAGATGAAATCTGGCATTCACAATCGCAATTACCCCCGCATGCAATCCACCGCCAAGCACAATACCCAGACCACTGAACAACAATGCCAGCACAAGAATCTCTGCCAGCAACCATATACTACAATCCCTTGCTTTCATCCCAAGGCTACGCAATATGCCTACCTGCGAGAGCCGATCCTGCATTACCATCCGTACAAAAGAATAAATGGACATAAATACAATCACACAGATCAGCGCTGAAAATACAGGCACTAATATCGCAGAATAGAAATCCTTTATTACCGCTCCATCTCGAATTGCCTGCATCAGGACTGAAATTCCATTCATACCCTCATAATTACTCTGTACATACTCCACCAGTCCAAGGATATAGGTATATGCATACCGCCTGCCTCCATTGCATACGATATATTCTGATTTTAATGACGGATCCAGCTGCATGTTCAGAATTTTTTCGACCAGCTCTCTTTCTTCCGCCTCATCCACCTGTGTAAAAACTGTCACCTGCTCCGGCTGAAATACCTGCATATCTGCCTTGGAAAAGAATACCCCCGGAAGATCATAGCTCTCATTATAAGTCTCCAGCTGGTACACATACCGTTTCCACCCTCCATATGCTTCTTCACTCATTGCATCAAAAATTCCCGATACTACATACGTTTTCTCTGCAAGCATCTGCTTCTCTGTATCATATAACCGCAGGGTAATCTCTTCTCCGGGATATGGTGCTATCCCCATTCTCTTCGCTATCGACAGATCTATGGCTATTTCTCCTGCATTTTCCGGATACTTTCCACGAACACAGGTCATATGGTATAAATCCTCTGAAACAGAATTATCATATGCTGCTGTTTTATACTGAGAAGAATCTTCGCCTGCTTCCACATAGCCCAGCTCATAATAACAACCGGTATTCTCATTTTCCTGTAACAACTGCTCATACACTGCCTGATTCGTCTCATAGATGATCACATCATAATTTCCAAGCAATACCAGCTCCTCTTCCAGTATGGCAGATTTCTCACTTCGAATCAGCAGTGCCACACTGCAAAGTGCGGCACTGCCTGCCATTACCAAAAAAGCAAATGATAAAAATCGCTGTCTATGCTTGTTCCAATATTCACTTGACAATTTCAATAATAGTTTTGACATTTTCATAATTAAATATTTTTCTCCTACTTATCCTGCAACCTTCGAAGTATCTTATGGAATCTGGTTTCTCTTGTATAAATCTTCACCGAATATGTCCCTGTCACATCAGATTCTGCAATCAGATTCATATTGACTGTTCCTTTAAAATCCGGCACCTCAATGATTATCTCTTCTGTTTTACCTGCATCATAGGTTCTTTCCACCTCTAAATTATCATTCAGATATATATCCAGTGTCACTTCTCCTCCCTGCGTTAAAATATTACCGGTAACCCTGATATCCTTCGTTGTATATACATCATATCCACTTCCGTAATTTTCGGTTGTTATCCCATCCTCTCTCTCCGGATTAAATTCTCCATATGAATCGGCACTTTCTGTCCATGCAGTCTTCTGCTGTAATCCGATATATGACAATGCCAGAATTACAATTAAGCCTCCTGTTATGATACCTGCTATTATCCGCTTTTTCATGATTTTCCCTCCATAAGCGATTTGTTGCTTCCCCCTTCTACCCTTCGCTATTTTCCATCAATTGGGAATCTTCTATATAAAGAATCCTGTTTGTTCTCTGTGCGACCTTCTCATCATGGGTTACCAAAACCACCGTTGTTCCCATCTGATTTACTTTCTCCAATACATCCAGAATCAGTGTCCCGGTCTTAGAGTCCAATGCTCCCGTTGGTTCATCCGCCAGCACCACTTTCGGATTATGTACTAATGCCCTGGCAATTGCCACTCTTTGTTTTTGCCCACCGGATATTTGTCCCGGATACTTATGATATAAATCCTTGATTTCAATTAACTCCAGAATTTCATTTACCCGATTTGAAATCTCTTTCCTCGACATTCCCACCGCCTCCAATGGCAATGCCACATTATCAAATACACTACTGTGATTGATCAGTGCAAAGTTCTGAAATACAAATCCTATATTATCCCGCCGATATTTCCATAGCTTTTTATTTGTCAGATGTGAAACATCCTCTCCTGCAAACAGATACCGTCCACTTGTCGGGGCATCCAGAAACCCTATAATATTGAGTAATGTTGTTTTTCCGGATCCGCTTCTCCCCATGATGGATACAAACTCCCCTTCCTTAATACTCAATGTAATGTCTGTCAATGCCTGTATCTTATAGGT
>CABQJA010000088.1 GCA_902464345.1 uncultured Clostridium sp. | reverse complement strand
AGCAGATTTTGTGATCGTTGCCATGAGCGGGGATTTTATGCAGCGCGGTGTTCCCGCTATTCTGAATAAATACCAGCGGGCTGCCATGGCAGTTGCCCAGGGTGCAGATGCCGTATTTGAGCTTCCGGTCCTGTACGGAACGGCAAGTGCCGAATTCTTTGCCTACGGCGGTGTAAGACTTTTGGAAGATCTGAACTGCGTATCGCATCTGTGCTTCGGCTGTGAGGATACATCCCTTCCCCTTTTGCAGGAGCTGGCAGATTTCCTGATCGAAGAGCCGGAAGACTACCGTCTGATTCTGAATCAGAATCTGGCAAACGGACTGTCCTTTCCGAAAGCCAGACAGAATGCTCTTCGTGCCACCTTCCCGACCCCAGCAGGGCTGGATACCATACTGAATGCACCCAATGCAATTCTCGGAATTGAATATCTGAAGGCCTTAAAACAGACGCACAGCTCTATACAGCCTGCCATCTGCCTTCGTACCGATACCGGCTACCACGATACCGGACTGAATGATCATTACTCCTCTGCCACTGCCATCCGGGAAGCTCTAACTTCTCATGGATGCACAGAGGAACTGTTAGACCATTTGCCGGCAAGTACCTATCGGCTGCTTCAGACCGGCTGTCAGGGGCAGCCACCGCTTACGCTGGATGCTTTTTATCCATATCTCCAGTATTGTCTCTGGAAGCCTGCACGCCCGCTTTCAGACTATCTGGATATCAGTCCGGAGCTTGCAAACCGGATCCGGTCTGTATATGAGCCGGATCTGACCTGTTCCGAATTTATAGATGCACTTGTCAGCAAGTCCTATACAAGAACCCGGATTCTGCGTTCCCTGCTTCATATTCTGCTGGATATCCGGACAGAGCAGATGCTGACACAGCGAAACAGCAAGAGTATCCATTATGCCAGACTCCTTGCTTTCCGCAAGGAATCCGCTCCGCTTCTGAAGCATATAAACACACACGCTTCCGTTCCGGTCATTAACCGTTTATCGGATGGACTTCGGCATCTGAATGTCTCTGATCCGGCCGGTGCTTCCATGCTGGAACAGGATATTGCAGGTGCACATTTATACGAACTGGCTGCCAGCCGACATTATTTACGAAAACCGGTCAATGAATTCCGCGCCGGTATTTTTATCGGCTCTCCTTCATAAACTATATCAATCGCGATATGGTATATTTCTCATGCAAACAAACTTCTTCCGCCGTTTTTTTCCTGCAGGGCTGTTACTTTCGGTTCTGATCCTGATGCTGATTCAGGCTCCCTGTGTAATTCAGGGTGCGCATGCCGGACTCGAATTATGGTACGAGGCTGTCCTGCCCTCCATCCTTCCCTTTATGATCATCACCTCGCTCCTGTTACAGCAAAGTGGCGGTCGCTCCGTCTGCTTCCTGGGACTTCTCTGTGGTCTTCCTATCGGTGCAAATCTGGTCAACCTGCAATATCAGCAGAGGCTCTGGACCAGACGACAGGCTGACAGGCTGCTTTGCATCTGTAACATCACCAGTCCGATGTTTATGATCGGCTATATTCTGCACCATACCCTTCGGAATGAAATTGCCGTCCTGCCGTTCCTCCTTTCCGTTTATCTGCCTTCCCTTCTGTATTTTTTAATGTTTCTGTTCTTTTCCGGACCAAAAGAGTCGGATTCGGACTCTGCCGGGCCGATTTCTGCTGATCCGGTCAGTTCGAAAGACAGATTATCCCTCGACCGGATTCTCAGCCAGTCTCTGAACGCCATCTTAACCATTGGTCTTATTATCATGCTGTTTTGTATTGGAATGCAGTTCCTTCTAAAGGTCATTCCCGCATCTTCCGTTCCCTGTCGTATCCTGGTCTCTGTTCTGGAAATCACAAACGGAATTCATTTAATTATGGAGTTACCGGTTTCCTTACAGCAAAAAACAGCCCTGATCGCCGGTCTCACATCCTTTGGTGGCATCTGCAGTATTCTGCAGACAAAGCATGTGATCACCAGCCACGAGCTGTCTGTTTTGCGTTATAGTATTGTAAAACTGTGTATGGGTCTGTTCAGTTATCTGCTGGTTCACCTGTTCTACATGATCCGGTTATTCCCCAAATAAGTCGTCCTCTTCATCCTCATACTCAAATACTTCATCATCTTCGCTTTCAGCAGGTGCTTCCTCCTGTGCCTCCGGAGCTTCCTCTTCGGCTGCTTCCGGCTGTGCATACATCATCTGCTCCTCATAATTCTCCTGCGGTGCAAATGCACTGTCAACATACTGCGGCTCCGGTGTAATCTCCGGCTGCTGTGCCTGAAGCATTGCCTCATGCTGTTCCTCGATCTCACTTCTGTTTGCACCGATCACTGCAATATTATTCTGTAATGATTCAATCAGATTCTCATAATTTGTCTTCTCGACCTCCATCGTGGTCTGGATATACTTCTCAATATCATTCAACATACCGGTTGTATACTCCATCATACCCAGACGGATTTCAGTTGCCTCTGCATTTGCCTGCTCCACAATCGCATTTCGATCCAGATTGGCCTGACGAAGAATCTCCTCTGCCTGAAGATTTGCAAGCGTTACGATCTCGCTTTCCTCCACCATCTTCTGTGCCTGATCGTTGGCTTCTGCAATAATTGCCTCCGCTCTGGTTCTGGCATCTGTCATAATACCTTCCTTATTACGCATGATCTTTTTACTGCGTTCCAGATCACTCGGCAGTTTTAACTTCAATTCTTTAAGCAATGCCTGTAATTCACTCTTCGGTACTACGATTCGATCTGATGAAAATGCTGCAAACTTACAGCTGTCAATATATATTTCTATTTCATTGATCATATCTTCTACACTTTTCTTACCCATGATATATCCTCCTGGTTCTATCTTTTAATTCTGATGTTCCGTTGTATTATATTTCGCCTTCAGCAACGGCACCACATTCTCCGGCACAAAGTTCGATACATCCGTCCCATAGCTGGCATATTCTTTCACCATGCTGGAACTTAAATAAGAATACTGTATATTAGTTGTCAGAAAGACCGTATCGATCTCCTCTGCCACAATCCGATTACTCTGTGCAATCTGCAATTCATATTCAAAATCCGTTACTGCCCTCAATCCCCGTACAATTACGTGCGTATCGGTCTCTCTGGCAAAATCCACCAGCAGCCCGGAAAACGCCTGCACGGAGCAGTTTGGAATAAAATCCGTTGCTTCCTTTAACATATTAACACGTTCTTCCACAGAAAACAATGGAGATTTCGAGCTGTTCTTCAGGACACCTACGATTATTTCATCAAATATTTCCGAAGATCGTTTAATAATATCCAGATGTCCCAGTGTGACAGGATCAAAGCTTCCTGCATAAATTGCACGTTTCATTTTCATTACCTCGTAATAAATGTATGTTTATTGGTCTTATACTGCTTGACTCTCTGAACCGTAAACGGAAGCTCATCCAGATAATCAAACTCCGTTTCCAGACTGGATTCCACCACGATCAGGGTATCCTCCCCTACAAGCTCCGTATTTGCCAGAGCATAAAGCACTTCCCGTTCCAGATTATGGTTATATGGCGGATCCATAAAAATAATATCCGGCTGTACGTTCCGGTCCGCCAGCATCCGGACGGCTCCGATTGCATCACTGGCCAGCACCTGCGCCTTAGCCTCCATTCTGGTATGCTTCAGATTCTCCCGGATCACAGAGATTGCTCCCCGGCTGTTATCTACGAAGATCGCATGCTCGGCTCCCCGGCTCAGTGCCTCGATCCCGATGCCGCCACTGCCGCTGAACAGATCAAGAAATACACACTCCGGAATATCCGGTGCTAAAATATTAAACAATGTCTCCTTGATCCGATCCGTTGTCGGTCTTGTATCCATACCCGGAACCGTTTTCAATTGTAAGCTTCTGGCAGTTCCTGCAATTACTCTCATTTCTGTTCTCCTTCCAATGCCGGGATTTTATTCATGTTTTCCAAGGATCTGATCCCGGATCCATTTACCTGTTTCAGACAGATCATCCTCTCTCCAGCCGGAAGTCTTGGAACAGCCTGATGAAATCAGTGCCGATGTTTCTGCCTTATTGGAAAGACTCCAGGAACAATAGCTGAGCTGATTCTCATCAATCAGGTCGAACCACTTGGCTGCCTGATCATAATCATTGCTCCCGTTTCCGGACGCATCACAGATACTGAATTCCGAAACAAATACCGGCAGACCCTTCTCCAGTGCATAGCTTACCTTACTCCGGATACCGTCTGTATGCGTTGCTGCATAGAAATGAATCGCATACATAATATTGGTCTGTCCGGTAATCGGATTATCGGCTGCTGCATCCACATCCTGTGACCAGGTCGGGGTTCCGACAATTATGATTGCATCCTTATCATTCTTTCGAATGATCGGAATGATCGTTTCCGCATATGGTTTTACACTTCCATCCCAGGTAGCTCCACCATTTGGCTCATTACAGATCTCATATATTACATTATCGTACTTGGCATACTTTGCGGCCATCTCTGCAAAGAAGGCTTCCGCCTCTCCCTGATATACCGTCGGATCCTGATCATGTAAAACATGCCAGTCAATGATCACATACATTCCAAGCTCTGTCGCGTATTCGACTCCGTCACTGACTAACTGCTTCAGCTGTTCCTGATTGCCATCCGTACAATATCCGCCATTTTCATCCGTATACATTGCCAGACGGATCACATTGGCTCCCCAGTCATCCCGCAGGGTCTGGAATGCATCCTTGTTCACATACTCCGGGAACCATGCCAGTCCATGGGTACTGACACCCTTTAACTGATATGGATCTCCGTTCTTATCCACCAGCTGGGTTCCTTTTACCTGCAAAGCTCCATGATTCTCTAACGGAGTGCCTGATTCAACAACCGGCTTCTTCGCCTCCGTTACCGCTTCCGTTGTCTTTTCCTCTGTATTCTCTGCCTGACTTCCGTCCTGCTTCTTACCGTCAACGGTAAATGACTGAATCGATGGCTGAAGCTTCTCCGGTGTATCCATATTAAATCCAACCTCTATGGTCGAACCCTTGGCAACGGCAGCGCCCCAGTCCTTTGCGGTGACGGTCAGAACCGTTCCGTTAATATCGGTCTCACAGCCCCATGCCTCAGATACACTACTGCCTTCCGGCACCTCAATCTGTGCGTCCCAGGCTTTTACATCAGCAGCACTCCGGTTCGTAAACGACAGGTTATAGGTCCCGCCATAGCCGCTGCCGCTTTCCCAGCTGGAGCTTACGGTTATCTTCAGTTGATAATCACTGCTCTTATCCGATTGCTCCGACGATGCCTCTTCGGTTGTCTCCGTATCCTTCTGCGCAGTCTCTTCCTGCGTCCCCATATCGGAAACCGGTGTTGTCTTCTTCCCTTTTCCGATTAAAATACCGCAAACCAGTGCAACAGTTACTACAAGAACTGCCACAACGGCTATCAGCACCTGTTTTTTATGCTCTTTTAACCACATAATATCCTCTCCCTTACATTATTAGCTTTCAGTATATCATTTCCGGTCTCAAAACACTAGATTTTTTTACAGATTCAGTGCCATATCCAGCTTTTCGGACAGTTTGTAATGCTCAATATGTTCAAAATCATACTGTCTCCGTTCCAGATACCGGATTGCTGACTGTGCCTCCTTCAGAACATCCGCATTGGCATAAATATCCGCCAGTTGGAACAGACACTCACCGCTCTGCGCAGAGCCGAAGAAATCTCCCGGTCCCCGCAGTCTTAAGTCCTCATTGGCAATATGGAAGCCATCATTGGAATGATACAGGACGTCTAACCGTTCCTTTGCCTCCTCCTTCTCGGAAGTGTTGATCATAATGCAATACGACTGTGCCGTACCTCTTCCGACACGTCCCCGCAGCTGATGCAGCTGTGCCAGTCCAAATCGTTCCGCATTTTCTATCATGATCACCGTTGCATTCGGATTATCGATTCCGACCTCGATAACCGTCGTTGAGACCAGCACCTGTATTTCATTGGCATAAAACTGCTCCATGATCTGCGATTTTTCCTTCTGGCTCATCTTTCCGTGAAGATATGCCACCTGAATGTATGGACTCAAGTTCATTCGCAGCTGATCCGCATAATCAATTACATTTTCCGCTTCCATGCCATCACTGCCTTCTACCATCGGACAGATCACATATGCCTGATGTCCCCTGCTGATTTCCTTTTCAATGAAATGATATGCGGTTTCCCGTGATTCCGCACCGACTACACAGTTCTTGATCGGTAGTCTGGATGCCGGCATTTCATCCATGATCGAGATATCCAGATCCCCATATAGAATAATTGCCAGTGTTCGCGGGATCGGCGTGGCACTCATTACCAGTATGTGCGGTTCCCTGCCCTTTTCCGCCAGTTCTTCTCTCTGATGGACGCCGAACCGGTGCTGTTCATCCGTGATTACCAGTGCCAGATTACCGAATTCCACCGTATTCTGGATCAACGCATGTGTTCCGATCACAATCTGTATCTCCTGCTTCTTCAACGCCTCCAGAATTTTCCGTTTCTCCTTTGCCGGTGTCGAACCTGTCAACAAGGCGATCTTCACCGGAAATGGTTCCAGCATCTTTCGGATAGTCTCATAATGCTGCTCTGCCAGAACCTCTGTCGGTGCCATCATAGCACCCTGATAGCCCGCCTCTGCAGTCATCAGCAAAGCCAGCACTGCCACAATGGTTTTACCGGAACCAACATCTCCCTGCACCAGACGGTTCATCACAGATGCTCCGCCCATATCGGTGGCTATTTCCTGATATACTTTTTTCTGTGCACCGGTCAGCTCATATGGAAGACTGTCGATCAGGGTCTGACACCAGCTTCCTGTTTCGATCCGGTACTGATTTTCAATCCGGGAGCGATGGATCTCCAATCGCCTCATTGCAAGCAGAAACAGGAAAAACTCATCAAAAACCAGTCGTCGATGGGCCTTCTCAAGCTCCTCATAATTTAACGGAAAATGAATCTGTCTGACTGCTTCCGAATATTCCATCAGCTGATATCGTTTTGGAATGTCAAGTGGCAGATATTCCTGCATCTCATGAATCACACCGCCGGCCGCCTTGATATCCTTCTGGATCTTCTTGTTGGTCAGTCCTTCCGTCAGTGGATATACCGGCTGTAATTCTTTCCGCTTTTCCAGATACTGGGCCTCCGAATAATACTCCGGATGCTCCATTACCTTCTGATAGTTGCGGATCGTTACGGTACCGACAAAAACAAAGGTCTGTCCAATATGGAACACCTTCTTTATAAACGGTGCATTAAACCAGACCAGCTTCAGACTGCCGGTATAATCCTTTGCCTGAAAGCTTGCAACCGTCAGTGTACGCATTTTTTTTAATTCCACATAGGAATTTACAGTTGCCCGGATTGCTACCCGTTCTCCGACAGATGCCTCTGCAATATCTACCGGTTCATCATATTTTAAATAGGTTCTCGGATAATGCTCCAGAAGATCCTCGATCGTATTGATTTTCAATTTTCGGTACAGGGCCTTGGTCTTATCTCCGATTCCCTTTAATTCATCAATTGAATCTGTTAACCGCATATCGGACTCCTTACTCATATTCATGTATATAAAAAGAAAAAGCTGCTACATCTGTAACAGCTTTTCAAAATTTCTTATTTGAATTTACGTTTTCTAGCAGCTTCAGACTTCTTCTTACGTCTTACACTTGGTTTTTCGTAATGCTCTCTCTTACGAATCTCCTGCTGAATACCTGCCTTTGCGCAGTTTCTTTTGAATCTGCGTAAAGCACTATCTAATGTTTCGTTTTCTTTAACTACTACGTTCGACATGACCTCACACCTTACCTCCCTCCAATTGTGTATTGTGCAATACATAACTGTTTGGGTATTTTTAGCACTAAGTTAGTGTATAACATGTATCCACCCTTTGTCAATACCAATTTCTAACTTTTCGCAATTACTTTCTGCTTTTTGTGATTTTTCTAACGATTTCCGGTTATCATTCTGGCAATCGTTTCATAATCCGTTCCGACTGCAACCGAATATTCTCCGGTAACAATTCTGGATGAATATCCGTTCTGTTCCAGATACTGATCAAATTCAGAGGCATTTACCACGCCCTGATCCTGAAGCAGGGTTGCTACATTCCAGGAATTCATTCCGCTGACAATCGTAAAGGTAACGATCGTTTCGGTTGCCGCCTCTGTTGTTTCGGCAGCTGCGGTCTCTGTCTCCGTCGCAGTCTCTGTCTGCCGCTCTGAAGTCGGCTCCGTACTGTCTGTTGCCGTCTGCTGTTCGGTATCTGAACTGTCTGCCTCCGTATCCGATGGTTTCTCCAGCTGTTCAAGCACAGACTCCTGCTTTACCATTCCGAGCTCCTGTGCCCGTGCGATCACTTCCTCATCTGTCATCTTCGTTCCACCGGAAGCCAGCAGTGTGGTAAACCAGATTGCCGCAGTAAACAGGATACCTACTCCGATTCCCCGTAAGTAATATTTCCGTTTCATTTTGCATCTCCTTGATATAAATCTACCACTAATTTCACTTCGCCGACACCAAGAC
>CABQJA010000087.1 GCA_902464345.1 uncultured Clostridium sp. | reverse complement strand
ATCCAATGAAATCTTATGGCGGAAGTGATATGGAGACGATGGAGGAAGCTCTGCACCGGGGCGGCAATATTATCAGCAGCAGACATCGCCTGGTGTCCGCCACCGATTATGAACGTGAGGTGCTGGGATTTTCCAAGAATGTAGCACAGGTAAAAACTATTATCGGATATACGAAGCTGGGACAGAGGGATGATCAGGCAATCACATTGGTTATTCTGATGCAGGATTATCTGTCAAATCCGCAGTCCTTCTATCATATCCAGCATCCGCTGAAGGAGCATTTACTGAATCGGTGCGAGTTAAGCGTGAATCCGGATAAATTAATGCTGGTGCCGCCGACCTTTGTATCGGTCTCAGTAGAATTATGGGTAGAGATGCTTCGCATGGAGGAGGCTTTTGAAATACAGAGTCAGTTTCAGACGTGGATGGATGAATATCTGAATCCGTATGCATCACAGGACTGGGAGATCGGACGAATGCCGACAGAGGCACAGATCCGGCTGTTGTTGCGTTCCGGCAGACAGCATATGGTGATCCGGCATATCAGTATCTATACAGTATATCAGGATGAGACCGGAAGTCATGAGCAGATGCTGGAAGAATTAAAGGTAAGTCCGTATATGATGTGCAGAAGCGGCAATCACAGGATTCATATAATACAGAAATAGTCAGGGAACGTATGGATATGAGGATATAGGAGGAAACGATGTTAAATTCCAGGAAACGAGTGGAAAAAACACATGAGCAGATGATGGAAGATGTCTATTCTGAGATTCCGATTTACTCGGAGGAGTGGACAAATTATAATCCGTCGGATCCGGGTATTACGATCCTGGAGAATCTGACTGCATTTTTATTGCTGCAATATGAACAGCTGGACGACAGAGATACGAGAGTACAGCAGCAGTTGTTGAAGATGGTCGGATTTGAACCGGGAAAGGGAAGTCCGGCGCGGGTGTTACTGGAGCCAATCGGTCTGCGGGAGACGCTGATACTGCCGGCGAACCAGAGATTCCGGGTAGATGATATGAGCTTTGAGACCACAAAGGAGCGGAAATTGGAGCCTTGCCATATCATTGGATTATATACGAATCAGAATGGAAGCTATAAGGATTATTCTTATGTGCTGGATCCGGAGATCCTGATCGGAGCTAATATTTTCGGAGATGCACCGAAGGAAGGGATGGAGGTTTATATTGTAATGGATCAGACACCGCCCCCGATGACAGATTCCATCTTTTATCTGAAAACTACCGGAGAATATGATCGTAATCCGCCGGAGGAGAAGAACCGGAACCGGTTGGCGCAGATTGTCTGGGAATGTTATACTACAGAGGGATTTGTGCCTATGAATGTAAAGGATGAGACGGACGGATTTCTGCTGGATGGTGAAATACGATTCCGCATGCCGGAGCAGCAGGCAGAGCCATATCAGAAAAATGGCATGGAGGGATATGTATTCCGTGGAACCCTGAAGAAGGCACAATATGATATTCCGCCGAGAATACAGAGACTTTCCGGATTTTTGCTGGAGGTATGGCAGAAGGATACACAGGCCATTGTATATACATTTCCGAAGGGTAACAAGATCGAGGTTAACAGTGAGTTAATGGAGCAGGAACATTACAAGGTGTTGTGTAAGGAAGAGAAGGGAAGCTCTTACCGTATGTATCAGGAAGTATGGGCAGAGTCCGGAACCGGGAGATATTATACGGTGACACATGATGCGGCAAGCAGATATACCATACATTTTAATAAGCGGGAATTCGGATATGGACCGGAGAGATTAAAGCATGCAGTAAAAGTAATTGTATATAATGGGAAGCTTGCGAATCGATATTATCTTGGACGTGTGCTGGGATATGACGATCAGATCCTGGAGCTGCCGGAGAAGAATCTGGCAATAGATTCTTTCTCCATTTTGGCAAAGCGGAGATTGGAAGACGGTTCTGAGATTTATGATTTTGTGAAGCCGAATCGCCGGGGAGAGGGTGAGCTTCAATATTATCTATATGAGAACGAAGGTAAGATCCAGATCCTGGATGCCGGTGAATTTATCGGTGCAGAATTATATCTTGCATCCATAGCGGTCATACGCGGAAGTGAAGGTAATATCCGGGAAGGAAACACCTTTATAGCAGAGGGGATAGCCGGACAGGCGGCAGAGTTTCGCAATCCGGCAGCCGGCAGCGGGGGAGCTTATATGGAGACGATAGAGGACACCCGAAGACGGTATGTGCAGGACATCTATAAACCATATACAGCAGTCAGTGCCACAGATTATGAGACACTGGTCATGTCAACTCCGGGACTGTGTATTCATAAGGTCAAAGCATATATGAATTATGAGCGGAATCTGGTACAGGTAGCAGTAAAACCGTATAGTCTGGAACGGTTTCCGATTCTGTCGCGGGATTATCGCAGACTGATCCGAAGCCGGCTGGAACAGTGTAGACTGTTGTCAACTCGAATTGAAATATTACAGCCGGTCTATCTACCGATTCAGGTCCGATGTGTGGCATATGTGCATAAGCATTATGACCATTGCCGGGAGCAGATCGAACAGGAGCTTCGGGAAGAATTGGATTATATTACCGGCGGACAGGAATTTGGACAGATACTGCGGTTTGATACGATTTTTCGTAAGCTGGAACAGTTAGAATGCGTAGCGCAGATTTATGATCTGACACTGACACCGCAGAATCGGAATCTGGCGGTCTGTCAGGGAGCAGATATTATACCAAAGGTAAATTGTCTGTGTTATCCCGGCAGCATTACCTTGGAATTACATACGCAGGATACAGAGAATTAGGAAGGAGGAGAGCCATGGCAGTAGGAATGCAGTATAGTATTAAAAATAACAGATTAAAAAAGGCTGTGTGCCAGGGCATCCGGATCGAGGGAGATACGGTGATCGTGAATCCGGAAGAGGTACAGCATCTATTGATTCTGGATGCACTGGACAGTGCGACAGAGGATTGTCCCTGGGGAAGATTGGTCTTTGATGGGACATTTGATCCTGACACCGTATATTATATATATGTATTTGCACAGAATGAGAAACAGTTCGTTCATGACGGAGAGATACAGGAGATAGATTCTTTCATGAAAGATATGGATACCGGCTTTGCCATCAAGAAGGAATTTATGAAGCTGGCAGGTGTCCGGAGGTTCATTAATAAGCAGGACATGCTGCTATATGATATAAAGGGGAGGTACCTTTGGATTGTAATTGAAGTGCTTGGCGAAGGTAGTGGAACATTGTCTCATATCCGGGTTCAGTCTCCGGGGGATAATTTTATGCAGGCATTTCCGGAGGTTTATCAGAATTATGGAGATTTCTTTCACCGATATATTTCCATATTTTCTACTATATATAATGAATTTCAGGAACAGATAGACAGTCGGCATCAGCTCTTAGATCTGGAGCAGGCCCCGGTAGAGCTGTTGAATCAATATGCTGAATGGCTGGGACTTATCGTGCAGGGCGAATTCTTAAGCGAGGATACGCTGCGGATGCTGATCAGAGAAGCCTATCTGCTGAATAGGTATAAGGGAACCCGAAAAGTAATTGAACGGATTTGTGAGATTATTTTGGGAGAAACTCCGATCATTGTTGAAAAGAACAGCCTAAGCGGTTATATACGAAGTGAAGATAATGCAGTGATGGATCGTTTATATGGAAGCAGTGTCCATGATGTGACATTACTGCTTACCGGATATGTAGATGAAAAGAAGCGTGCACAGCTGTTATATCTTCTAAAACAGTTTAAGCCGATCCGGACCAGGCTTCGAATCGTGCTTCTGCAGAAGATAGGGATTCTGGATGGGTATTCATATATGGATATGAATGCCAGAACCTATGAACAGAGGGTAGGAATGCTGGAGGAGCATCAGCTCATGGACAGTATGATCATATTGGAATAACAGATAAAGAAATTGGAGGAAACAGATATGAACATGATAGAAACCGATTGCGGTACTTATATCCGACTGATGGTAGAAGGAAGGATTGACGTTACAACAAGCCCGAAGCTGCAGGCACAGATTCTGAGCTGTTTTCAGAAAAAGAATGAACTGGTAATAGATTTTCTGAACGTAGAGTATATTTCCAGTGCAGGACTGCGGGCATTGCTGATCGGACAGAAGACAGCGATCTCAAAGCGGGGAAGCATGAAGCTGGTAAATGTAAATGATACGGTCATGCATGTACTGAAAATGTCCGGTTTTCAGAATATTTTGAATATTGAAGCGTAACCGGATCGAGATGAAGGGGGATTGTTATGATTGTATTTCAGAATGTGACATTTGCATATCCGAATTCCGACAGTAAGGTGTTGGACAATCTGAGCTTTCATGTCCCGCTTCGTGATTTTCAATTTCTGACGGGAGTAAGCGGAGCAGGCAAAACAACTATATTAAAGCTTATCCTAAAGGAGCTGGAGCCACAGTCGGGAGTTATATACCTGAATGGCCGCAGCCTGTCCCAGATGAAGAAGAGAGAGATCCCGCTGTATAGAAGAAGAATCGGAGTGGTTTCACAGAATATGCGGCTGTTAGAGGATAAAACGGTATATGAGAATGTAGAAATCGTAAAGCGGGCAGTGGGAGCGGATACCGCTACGATCCGGATTCAGGTAGCGATGGCATTGAAGAGTGTGGGACTGGATAATGTTTATCAGAAGTATCCGTCAGAGTTGTCCGGAGGACAGCAACAGCGGGTATGCATTGCAAGAGCGATCGTAAATCATCCGGAATTATTGATCGCAGATGAGCCGACCGGTAATCTGGATCCGAACAGTGCCTTAGAGATCATGGAACTGTTGGAGGGATTTCACAGACAAGGTATGACACTGCTGGTAGCGACACATGACAGGGAGGTTCTACAGAAGTATCCATATTTACGGATTTCAGTAGGATAATTGGCAGATGAGGAAGAAAAACAATGATTAGAACAATGGTATTTGATGCTGTAATTGAGAATCTGTATTCAGTTCTGGATATTGTGGATGAGGAATTATCAAGGATAACTCCGGATCCGGCATTGACAGCAGATATTCATATATGCGTAGAGGAAATATTTGTAAATATTGCTTCCTATGCTTACAGCGATGCAATAGGCCAAGTCGAAATGGAATTAGAAGTGACGGAGGATGTTTTCCGGATGCTTTTTTGTGATTCCGGATGCCCATATAATCCATTGGAAAGATCCGCTCCGGATATAACACTTTCGGCAACGGATCGGAGCGTTGGAGGATTGGGGATATTTATGGTAAAGGAAATGATGGATATTGTGACATATGAGTATAAGGAGAATAAGAATTGGCTGTACATCATGAAAAACATAAGACAAACAAAATAGTGATTTCTGCTTTGATCCTGGTATGCATATCCATTTTTTCTTTTGTGAACAGAGATGTATTTCAGATGTTTCCGTTTCAGAATGCGTATGCATTTGCGGGACCGTCAAATATATTCACGGGCAGAAATGGCAATCTCTATCTGATTGATAAGGCGAAGAAGAAGATCGTGATAGCGGATTCGGACGCTGACTATATTGGTGAGTTAAATGGCGGTTCCTTAAAGGATGCTTTTTATTATGCCTCTTTGGTATGTGATGATGCGGACGGAAATATTTATGTGGCAGATGTTGTATATAACGGCAGGGGAACACAGCTGGGTGCGGAACGGATTCTTAAATTTGATGCAGAAGGGAAGTATGTGGATGTCCTCTTTGAACAGACTTATGAGGAGGCAGATGCGCCCTTTCAATATGGAAATATTGTTGAACTGAAGGAGAAGGATGGTGAGTTACAGTTTCTGCTTCTCAGAAACGGTGCCATTGACTGCTGCACCTTATCGGTAACGGGTGGTGAGCCGGATGTGGTGCGCTGGAATGCGGATTACGATTTCAGTGATGCTGCCTATGATAGTGTACAGGAACGGATGATCATTACGACCAGACAGGGAGACATGCTTGCACTGGATAAGAATGGAAAGGAAGAAGTCTTATTTAAGGGGAATGGAACGGAGATTCCGTGGAATGTGACGGTTGACAAATACGGACAGATTTATTTTACGGAGCTGACTTCCAGAGGCGTTTATGCATGGCAGGCTTCAGGGCTTCAGGAACTGGTAAAATCCGACTATAGTTATTATACGGTGCAGATAGATGATGCAGGCAGGCTGGTTACTACGGATTATAGCGGAATCTGTATTTATGAGAACGGAGAAACGGAATATTTAGAGCAGTTCCATATACGGAATCTTCCATATCGCTATATGGTATGGATACTTGCGATAGCCGGAGGCATCTATCTGTTTTATCTGATGATCAGGCTGCTGGTATATTTGATCCGGAAGGCAGGTAAGCCGGAGCAGGTTATCCGTATCGTTATGATTCTGGCAGCATCCATTCTATGTTCGGTCACGATTATTTCCATGCTTTGGAATTCAATGAGTGAAAATCAGAAGAATACGATGCTTCAGGAATTGACACTCTTTGCGACCATGATGACGAGGGAAATTGACGGTGATAAGGTGTGTCGGATTTCACAGGCAAATGATTATAAGAGCGACCTATATAATGAGATTAAAGAGCCGTTGGATCAGATGATAAATACGGGATATGAGGTTGGAACCTATTATTATTACATATTGTATTTTAATGATGGGAGCTTCTTCAATGCCTGTATGGATTATGAGGAGACGATGACCATTAATTATCCGGCATATGAGTGGGGCGATAATATTTATACGGAATGTATAGTTGACCGGGAGATGAAGCAGTCTCCGGGGGAGGCGAGTGCATATGGCACATGGACCTTTGTATTAGAGCCTATCATGGACGCGGAAGGAAATGCCGTTGCAATGCTTGAGGTCGGAGCTAATATGGATGAAATTGAGCGTCAGCAGCGTGAACTGTTTGTACAGGTATTATTTACAACAGGAACAGCGGTTATCGTAATAATTATGCTCTTAATGGAAATTCTGTTTTTGCTGGGAGACAGGAAGGCGGCAAAGGAAGATCCGGCCAATCCAACGCAGTATGCGCCGGTACGTATGACGATTTTTCTGCTGTATCTGGCAGACTCTCTGCAGGATGCGTTTATTGTTCAGTTGTGCTATCGCTTATATGATAATTCTTTGCCGCTGCCGGAAGGGATTGCGTGCTCACTTCCGATATCGGCAGAGCTGTTCATGGCAGCAGTCTTTTCACTGATCGCAGGACGGATTGTGTCGAAGCTTGGAACAAAACGAAATCTGGTAATGGGAACGATACTCTGCATGGCAGGCTTCCTGCTATGTGGGGGATGGAGTAGTTACTATATGCTTCTGATCGGTAAGATATTGGTCGGAATGGGAATGGGTATCGTCTATGTGGCGGCGAATACTTTGGCGGCGAAAGGGCGCAATGAGGAGGAATGTGGAAAAGCATTTGCAGGCATATCTGCAGGCGTCTTATCCGGTATTACGGTGGGTGACGGTCTCGGATCTATCATTCTCTCTTTTGCATCTTACAGAGTGGTATATATTGCAGCGGGAATTATAATGCTGGCAGCAGTGCTGTTAATGCTCCGCAGCCGGGACATGCGGCCATCCGTAGAGAAGGAACGGTCGGCGATCCGGTTCCCGAAGTTTCTGTTTAACTGGAGAGTACTTCCGTTTTTCCTGCTTCTGCTTCTGCCGTTTATGATCATGCTGTCTTACCGGGAATACTTTTTCCCGCTCTTTGCGGAAGAAAATGGTATGAATGAAGTTGCAATTGGACGGTTATTTCTGATATGCGGACTGATCGTTATTTATATCGGACCGGCGCTGGGTGAATTTTTGATCCACAGGCTGGGAAGCAGACGATCTGTTATACTTGCAAGTTCAATGATGTTTGTAAATGTATTGATATTTATGTTATATCCGTCTTTTGCTTCGGCAGTGCTTGGTGTAGTAATTTTATCCATTAATATATCGTTTGCATATACCTGTCAGTATGCATATTTTGCATCCCTTCCGGAATGCGACAGCTATGGAGAAGGAAATGCAATGGGCATCTATTCCATGATTGAAAATGTCGGCCAGACAGTCGGTCCGTTGATATTTGGTGCCGCTATGGTGCTTGGTTACCGGATTGGGATCATAGTGATCGGCATCGGGTTTGGTGCTTTGTTGCTTCTTTTCTTATTTACACTGTTTGCCGGAAGGAGGCAGGCAAATAAAGGATTATAAACAAGTGATGAAGGAATTACAGACAAAAGGGAGAATGAGTAAGAGATTATGGTTGAGTATTCACGAATTACAATAGACGATTTACATATGGTTACGGATATGTATGAGACATATCTGAACAGCGGTAAATTTATGGAGGCTCATATACGAGAGGGAATTGAAAGTCCGTACTTTGTTGGTTATAAGGCGATGGAGAATGGAAGAATGGTCGGCATGATGACCGGCCGTGGAGGACTTGATTTTACATACCCGCATCCGGAGCTGGAAGCAATGATTCAGAAGAGATTCCGGGGAGAACAGATTTATTCGCCGGATTCACTGACGGTTATTGACGATTACCGGGGAACCGATGTTGGATTTAAGCTTGGACATATGGTATTAGAGGAAATCTATAAAAAGGGATACCGCCTGCTGGTCAGTGAACTCTGGATATATCCGGACGGGCATGTGCCGGCTGATCATATCCTGAGAAACTGGGGAACTGTGGTATAT
>CABQJA010000086.1 GCA_902464345.1 uncultured Clostridium sp. | reverse complement strand
TCGGGATATAAAACACATAAATCACTTGATGTATTTACAGAAAAATATTCAGGAAGAATACTGAAAAGGTACTTGGTTTATACGAAAGATTTGAGTAAGGATCAGGATATTTTTTGCATACCGGTCTATATGGTACCATTTTTATAAGAGTGACTGGTACGATTTATTTTTGAACGCCTATATATGAAGTATTGTGAATTACTGGGGTGTAAAGAATTGACAAGTACGTTTTGCCTGAGTGATGACCTGATTTATGGAAATATATGGATATTCCCATCCCAAAGGAAGATTTAATAAAAATCATGCAAGCTGGTCTTGATGCTCCGTCCGGATGCAACAAACAGACTACATCATTGATTGCGGTTGATAATCCTGACGTATTGAAGCAACTCCATAGTGTGATAGAACCACCTGTTGGAGAAACTGCTCCCGCTGCTATTTGCGTTTTGACACAGAGGGTCAATGCATATCGGGATAAATGTTTTGCTGTGCAGGACTATTCAGCTGCGATCCAGAATATGCTACTTGCAATTGTGGAGCTTGGTTATCAAAGTTGTTGGTATGAAGGGCATATTACCGATGATGACAGGATCTGTGATAAAATGGCACAGATACTAAACGTGCCCGAGAGCTATGAGTTGGTCTGCTTTTTGCCTATTGGTATAGCAGAAAGCGATCCGATACATCCTCAAAAGAAAGCATTTGAAGAAAGAGCGTGGTTTAATTCATACAATCAGAGTAACTGATAACTTGCGGTTTGTACAGATGTTTCCACCACACCGTCGCTTCTTGTCATATGACTCCTGTGTGGCAAGCTCTCGCATCTGCCAGCACGTAGTGGCACGTAAGGCTGTAAAGAACACAGCCTAAGTGCCAACGTGCTTCTAGAGCCCCACAGGAGTATATGACAGAAGCTCCGGCTACTACAGTTTTTCATCTCCCCAAACCGAATTTGATGAGGTGGGATTGACATGCACCAGACTTCGGTTCCTTGCGGGCAGAATTTCAGTACAGTGAAAATGGAGCCTCTGTCCTTATTTCATGTGCGGCATATAAACATCTATAACTAAATCCTGCATTAACTTATGACCGGAGCAGAGGCTGCCTCATCAAACCGCAATTTGCCTTACATATTCTCCTTGCATAATCCCCCTACTTTTACTATAATGAAGATTGATTCTGACGCAAATACAGTAAGGAACCACATCCCTTACTTACGATAGAACAATGATAGAATAAGAAAAGGAGTATGTCACTATGGCAAAGGACAAGAAACTAGTAGAAGCAATCACATCCATGGATGAAGACTTCGCACAATGGTATACAGACGTTGTGCTGAAGGCGGGATTGATTTCTTATACCAATGTAAAAGGATGTATGGCGATCAAGCCGGCCGGATATGCGATCTGGGAGCTGATCCAGAAGCAGCTGGATGAGCGGTTCAAGGAGACCGGAGTAGAGAACGTATATATGCCGATGTTCATTCCGGAGAGCCTGCTTCAGAAAGAGAAGGATCACGTAGAAGGATTTGCACCGGAGGTAGCATGGGTAACACACGGCGGCTTAAATGAGCTGCAGGAGCGTATGTGCGTGCGTCCGACATCTGAGACCTTGTTCTGTGATTTTTATAAAAACGAGATCCAGTCCTACCGTGACCTGCCAAAGGTATATAACCAGTGGTGCTCGGTAGTTCGCTGGGAGAAAGAGACCCGTCCGTTCCTGCGTTCCAGAGAGTTCCTGTGGCAGGAAGGTCATACAGCACATGCCACCGCAGAAGAAGCAGAAGAGAGAACGATCCAGATGCTGAATGTATATGCAAAGTTCTGCGAGGATGTTCTGGCAATTCCGGTTATCAAGGGACGTAAGACAGATAAGGAGAAGTTTGCCGGAGCAGAGGCTACTTATACGATCGAGTCTCTGATGCATGATGGTAAGGCATTGCAGTCTGGAACCAGTCATAACTTCGGTGACGGATTTGCGAAGGCATTTGGCATTCAGTTTACCGACAAAGAGAATAAATTGCAGTATGTACATCAGACATCCTGGGGAATGACCACCCGTATGATCGGTGCGATCATCATGGTACACGGTGATAATTCCGGTCTGGTTCTGCCGCCAAAGGTAGCACCGACTCAGGTAATGATCATCCCAATCCAGCAGAAGAAGGAAGGCGTCCTTGAGAAGGCTGCTGAAATTAAGGAGAAATTAGGAGCATTCCGTGTAAAGGTGGATGACAGTGATAAGAGTCCGGGCTGGAAGTTCAGCGAGCAGGAGATGCGAGGCATTCCAATCCGGGTAGAGATCGGACCAAAGGATATCGAAGCAAATCAAGCAGTGCTGGTTCGGAGAGATACCGGCGAGAAGATCGTTGTATCTCTGGATGAGATTACAGATAAAGTCAGAGAACTGCTGGAAACCATCCATCATGATATGTATGAGAAGGCAAGGGCACACCGGGATGCGAACACACATGTTGCAAAGAACTGGGATGAATTCAAGGAAATCCTGGATACCAAGCAGGGCTTCATCAAGGGTATGTGGTGTGGAGACACCGAATGCGAGACTGCGATCAAGGATGAGACCGGAGCAACGACTCGTTGTATTCCGTTTGCACAGGAAAATCTGGGCGATGTATGTGTACATTGCGGCAAGCCGGCAACAAAGATGGTATACTTCGGAAGAGCATATTAGAATATACGGAAACTGAAACAGAGAACAGGCAAGATAGATAAATACAAATACAAATAAAGACAGATAGATGCGATCAGGCAGCGGTACAGACAGAAGGCATTTGGTACCGCTGCCTTTTTAGGTTATAGGGGATATCCTATTATAACGAATTACCGTTTAAAGCCGGAAAATAACCACTTGGGACACAGGGTTGCAACAGGGGGCACAGATATGTTAATTTTTAAAGATAGCTTTCCGGCCACAGAAGACAGACAGCTGGATTAAATAGAGCTATATAAAATAAAACAATAAAAACAGGAGTTGAGGGTATGAGCATGAGTAAAAGAAAGAGCAGGAGTATAGGGAAACCGGGACTGTCAATCCTAATAGCACTTGCTATGATATTGACATGGAATACACTGGATGTGATTCCGGCACAGGCAGAGGATTTATCCGTGTCCATATACGGAGTGGAACTGCAGGATGGGAAGTATTATGAGTTCAGTGGTTCAAGGTACAATAATGGAGCAATGGCAGAATCGGATACAGTACCTGCTTCCGGTAATTATATTTACTATACAAACGGAACGATGGAAGTGCGAGGGGATGTATCAATCTATGCCAATTCCGGAACACAGGCGGCCGGTACAATCCTGTCGATCGCACACGGTACGCTGACGCTCACCGGTGATGGCGATCTTCGGTTGGCAAATTACAATAACTGCGACACCCTGTTTACAGGAACTGCCGATGCGGCAGTAAAGACCGATGGGTATAGCGGGTCCATCACGTTTGATACACGGGGAGGAAGTACTATCAGTAAGGGACTTTCTCTGATCGATCTGCAGACAGAAGGAACCGTGGAGCTTACCTGCGAGGATACGAAGGGAAGGGCTGCCGTATCCGCAGGGACTGTAAGGCTTGAAGGGGAGGATTTGTTCATTCACTTAAATTATGGTAATGCAGAGTTTCAATATGCAATAGAGGCAACAGATACACAGAATGGAGAAATCCGGTTGAACTTAAACAAGCGCAAGTGTACAAATACGAATAATCTTGATCTGTCACAGGGGACAGATGTAAATGTAACGACAGCCTTATTTAAGGCGAAGAACACATATCTGACATCGAATGGCGGTGTTGCCGGAAGAAGTGAAAGCATTTTCCTGAAGAGTGAAACGATTGCAGAGGGCAATCTTACGCTCAATCCGACATATAATATGGATATCAAAACGAATACGATTGCAAAGGGCAATCTTACGATTATCGGAACAGATACCACCGGTTCTATATGGATAAACAGTGAACAGGGACCGATGGTAACGGGGGATATCACCATAGAGGCAGAGAATACGGGGATTACATTGGCGACAACCGGTGGTGTTGTGGTACAGGGCAATGCGAAGATCAACGCGAGAAGGCTGGGAATGCGTAGCGGAGATGATACGGTGATTGTTGGAAATGCAGAGATTCAGACTCGCAACGATATAGAATTTATGGGCGCGGAGGGACATGCTGTAATAGCCGGCAGTACGATTTCCATGAATGCGTCGGAGGGAGATATAGATATAAGCAGAAAAGGGAATACTCCGACCGATACACCGTCCATGCTGGGAGGCACATTACAGACCCGGAATGTAATGGTGCACTACAATGATTGTGGAAAGCAGTGGCTGGAGATCATAGAGACCGGAAAGATATATGATGCAGAGAATTGTGAGCATCCGATTATAAGCGGCATCGGAGGCAGATGTGCAGTATGCGGTGACTACGAAATCCCTTATGCGGAGGTATATGGGGCGGATGGTGCTCTGCGGTTGACATTGAATGAAAGTTTCGGTGGCGACTCAGCCATGAACGTTATTTATGATCTGCGGGAGGGCGATACCGTAAAGCTTATCAGAGATGTATATGCCTATAGTATGGATGTGAATCTTGGCAATAAGATTCTGATATTTGACCTGAATGGTCATACTTTGATGACGAAGAACCTCTCAACAGACAGGAATCTGAAGATTAAGAATGGAATCTATCGTGGAACCATTGTAAATAATCACGAAAACGAGATGAGTGGGGTCATGTTTGAGGATGTAACGGCGACACTTAGCAATCTGGAGTGGAAACCGGTACTGGGTGCTCAGCTGCAGAACAGCCATGTGACAGTGACCGGAAACGATGGAACCGGAAAGTGCTGGCTGGAGCTGCTGGCCATGGATCATGATTCGAGTCTGACATTGGCACAGGTGCCGGAGGGAATTGGCAATCATGGATATTATTCTGTGGAGGAACTGCTGGAGGCATCGTCATTAGACGAATTTCTGCCAAACGGGTATGCACTGGTAAGATTAAATACAGGTGGAGAAGAGCGGAATGCAATCGTAGATACAGATGGCAATATTGCAACCAATATCGTTCTTCGCTATCGGCAGATGACAGATTCTGACATGGTGATCACGCTGGATAAGACAGAATATGTCTATGATGGGACGGCAAAGAAGCCGGCAGTTACGGCTACGTATGCCGGAGAGCCGCTGGTGGAAGATACTGATTATACAGTAGAATATCGAAGTAATACCAATGCGGGAACTGCAAAGGTGATTGTTGAGGGTAAAGGTGCTTTTCATAACAGCAAAGAGCTGAGCTTTACCATCCGGAAGGGAATGCTTAAGGCACCGGCCGGAATTAAAATGACTCCGGTAAGCAGAGCAGGTGCGAAGGATGGAACCATCGTGAATGTATCCGCAGATATGGAATACAGCACCGATCAGGTGACGTGGATGGAGATTACAGGAACAGAGATTGCGGGACTTCCGGCAGGAGATTATTATATCCGTTATAAAGAGAGTCGGAACTATCAGGCATCACCGGTAACGAAGGTAACCGTGACGGTGAAGACGGCCGGTACCACTACGGAGGCAGGAAGCACCACCACAGAATCCGGCGGTACCACCACAGAGACAGGAAGCACAGCGGATGATTCGGATAAAACAACGGCGACATCTGAAAATGCAGCTGCAACCACCGGAACGGCAGACACCGGAGCCGGCGGCAGCACATCAGTATCCGGAACAACCGGCAAAGGCGTGGAGACCGGCGACACAGCGCCGTTGGCAACCACATTGATTCTGCTGTTTATGGCAGCCGGCTGCGCAATCGTGCTTGGCAAAGGATATAGGAAACAGAAGTAAGACAGGCGTAAGGACTGGAAAAGGAGGACCTATGAGAGAGAAACAAGGAGTGTTGTTGACGGTTATGCTGGTATTGGCGGTAATACTGACGATCGGCGGTATCAACCGGCAGCCGGTACAGGCAGAGAGTTTAGCGGTTACAATCTGTGGGACAAAGCTGCAGGATGGCTATTATACTGCTAATGCGGAGGGAACCGGAGTGACATATCAGGGTGAAACCGTACCTTCCGGTGTAAATAACTATTTGCAATATAGCAGTACGGATGGCAGTCTGACAATCACCGGATTCGTGACTGTGAAAAGAAAGGCTGAGATGACAGATGCCTGTATCCGGGTTGAGAACGGCACGCTTCTGATAAAGGGAAGCGGCGGTTTGAGGCTGGACGATAGTGAGCGGGACGTAGCGGCACATAGTCTGATAGAAAGTACAACGAAGGCATCCATTCGTACAGAGAATTATAGTGGAGACTTATGGTTTTGTGCAGATGGTACAAGTATGATCAGTGGATTTGCTACGGTAGAGTTAAAAACCGGTGGAGTGATTGTCCTGAGCATGGATATCTGTAAAGATGGACAGTCAGGTATAACGGCAGACTCGATTGAATTAGAAGCAGAGAAATGCAGTATTTCATCCGGAATTAATAGGCCGCATGCACTGGATCACTTATTCTGCGCTACCGGAGATATTCGGATTACAACGACCGGAGGCGAAATTAAGCTATATACGATCAGCAAGGACACGATGTTAAAAGGCAGAAATATTTATCTGACGCCGGCGGCAGGAGAGCAGGTCAGTATTGAGAATATTTGTGAAGAAGAGGATGCTGTAGCGGTCGAAGGAAATCTGACCATAAATGGCACAGGTGACATCAGAGTCGCCGGAAAGCAGGATGTATTAAAGGGAAACCTGTCGGTTGCAGAAAACAATCCGGCGGGGGTGTGTACGGTAACTCTGAAATCAGAACATGGTACAGCCGTTGCAGGCGATGTAAAGATAGACAGAGCCGGACAGAGTGTAAACCTTGTAACGGAGGGGGATTGTCCGGCAGTGATCGGAAATATAGATGTGAACAGCGGATCACTGAAGATGTCCTCAAGGAATAATTCGGCACTGGTGGGAAATTTAAAGGCGAAAATAGAAAACGGTTGTTGGATATATGGTGGTGGAGATTATCCGGTGGTCCGGGCGAACCAGTTCGATATGGGAAATAAGGGCGGAATCTTCCGATATGGCGAACAGGAGAGAGCAGATATTCCAATGCTGGATCCGGTTCCGAAGACGGGAAGAATAAAGATGTATGACGGCTATAATCAGGGGAATGATACATACAAGAAGGTATATTTCCTGTTCGATGGTGCCATATATGATAGTTACAATTGCCCACATCCGAAGGCAACAGATGCAGGATGTATTATATGTGGAGCTTCTCTGGAAACTGTAGAAGTAATTGTGCCGGGATCCGAAAAAAGGATACAATATGACAATCTGTCTGTGGCATTCAGACATATCAAAAACGGTACTTTGTATTCGGCAAAGCCGATCACATTTCGGTTCATGAACGATTATGAAAGCTCTGAAACAGCAACCTATGATGCGGGGACACAGGATTTAATCCTGGATCTGAACGGACATCAGGTAGAGATAAACGAGGTTCAGACGCAAGCGGATCTAACGCTGACTTCTTCCACCGGGGATGCGGATGGACAGTCGCAGCAGGAAGCTTTCACGGGAGCAATCAATAATGGCTGCGTAGATTTTGATCACACGTTACGGATTGAGAATGTCAATGCAACGCTGAATAAGCTGAACTGGCAGGCGAATGGTGGTCTGGATGTCAGTGCAGGATCTGTAACCATAAACAATCATTGCTTCACGGAAAAAATGAACATGGATCGGGATTCGATCATTCGGATTATAGACATTGCTCCGGCAATCAGCAATTATGGTAAACTTTCTCTGGAAGAGAGCCTGGGAGGTATTGAAGAATATCTGCCAAAGGGATACAGTATCAACAGGCAGCGACCGTATCCGGAAGCAGCTGATACAATGAATCTGATCCTGGATGCTGACGGAAATATAGCACGGGGCGTAGAGCTTCGCTATCGCAGAATGTCAGATGCAGAGGTAGAGGTTACGGTAAATCCGTTAAGCTATGTATATGATAAGACTGCAAAGGAGCCGGCTGTGACGGTAGTGTATGGACAGCAGGAGCTGGTAGAAGACGAAGACTATACGGTATCTTATCGGGATAATGTGAATGCGGGAACCGCTGCGGTAATCATTCAGGGAAAGGGCATCTATCATGAAGAGCAGACGGTGAACTTCACAATCGAGAAAGCGCAGCAGGCAGCACCGACCGGACTTGTTGCAGGAAATGCAACACAGGGGCAGAAGAATGGTATCATCCGGAATGTGACAACCGACATGGAATATAGTCAGGATCAGACCGGCTGGACGGCGGTGACAGGTACAACCATGAACGGACTGACCGCAGGCAATTATTATGTGCGATATACAGAGAAACCGAATTATTATGCATCACCGGCAACGAAGGTAACGGTTGGGGAGACGGCGACAACGACCGAAAACAATTCATCTGAAACGACGGAAGCGGGATCAACTGAGACGAGCTCGGCGGAGCAGAGTTCTACAACAGCGGGCTCTACGGAAAATCAGACTTCGACGACAGCGGTATCCGGTACAAACAGTGTGAAAACCGGGGATGAAATGCCGGTTGCCATGATGATCGTTCTTGCATTGATGTCAATCGGTGCAGCGGTTGTAGTCGGAAGTAATGTCCGGAAGAAATAAAGAGACGAATGTAATGAAAAAAGAATAGCAGGAAAACAAATAAAGCATG
>CABQJA010000085.1 GCA_902464345.1 uncultured Clostridium sp. | reverse complement strand
CTCTGGTTCAGTTATATAAGGAATACGGTGAAAATCTTGGCATCAGTATTATTGGTGAGTACGACTCCTCCGATGAACTGATTACCGAGCACTATTTTCCTTATTTTCTCGGTTCCAGTACGAAATGGGAGGAAAGCATCCTGATTGAATCCCATACAGATAAGGAAGCTTATTCCGGAGTCAGTGAGAGCTATCAGTTTGGAATTCCTTTGATATTCTTTCTGATCAATATCTCTGATTATGTGCGTACCAAATGGTCCAATGAATATAATATATCCTTAAATCATGTAAGCTATAGTGGCTTGTCCACAGATGGAAAAGTCATTCTCGGTGTAGATAAGGATGAAGAGCAGATCCGACAGGAGAAGAAAGGGCAGACTAAACGCAAACATCTGCTTGCTGCAGCTAAGAATGGAGATACCGAAGCAATTGAAAATCTTACGCTGGATGATATTGATCTGTACTCTTCTATTTCAAAGCGGGCAAAATCCGAGGATTTGTACAGTATCGTTGATTCCAGTCTGATTCCATATGGAATCAACAGCGAGCAATATTCCCTGATCGGTACCATTCAGGACATCCACTTATTACAGAATGCAGTTACTAAGGAAACCATGTACCAGCTCCTTGTAAATGTGAACGAGACGCCCGTGGATATCCTGATCAATACCCGTGATCTGACAGGCGAACCTGCAGTCGGAAGAAGATTCAAGGGAACCGTCTGGATGCAGGGAAATGTTGTCTTTCCATAGCCTCCCTGATACTTGACGTATTTGAATTTTTCTTATAAAATAAAAGTTGTTGGTTTCTGTAGCTCAGTAGGATAGAGCGTCCGCCTCCTAAGCGGAAGGCCGGCGGTTCGAATCCGCCCAGGAACATTTTTACATTATGTAAACCATTGATTTAGAAAGAGGGAGTCATTTATGAAACAGAAGTTAAAGACCAATATGTTAATCAGTTCCGTTGCTATGGTAGCTGCTTTTTTAACAATGATTTATTTGATTGCAGTCATGCCGGAACGATTGGAGTTAATCATTGCATTTGGATTGATCATCGTCATTGATGCATATTTTTTAGTTGACAGTTTTCTTCGTAAAGTAGATGAGATTGCCAGCCATTCTCTGGATAAACAGTCAGAATTGACGAAAGTTGAAAAAGGACTCTACTCTGTTGCCAAGCGGGAAGAGTTATCTATGAACCAGAAAATGGAAGAGCTGATCCAGACGATTGCCGAGCTGAAGGAAGATAATATCCGTCTGAATCAGGAACTGGTTGAACAACAGAAGCTGTGTACGAAGTTAATTATGAAAAAAAATCAGGAGAATATGGTACGGGTTGTGAATAGTAATGATCGTATCACCAAGCAGGTCCTTCAGATGTCCGGTGATAGCAAGCTGTCTTCCTCAGAGACAAACGAGACCTTACATAATATCCACAAGACATTAGAGGGTGAAGTAAGCAGCTCCAAGATTACACGGATGCCTTCTTAATCTGTACGTGACAGAACATGAACTATATTATATTTGACTTGGAATGGAATCAGTCCCCTTGCGGACCGGAGTACGAGAATCCAAGAATCCCCTTTGAAATTATTGAAATCGGGGCAATAAAACTGAATGATAAGTTTGAGATTGTAGATGAGTATAGCAGTATCGTAAAGCCTCGCATTTACAAACGTCTTCATAAGCATGTACGACAGATGCTGAATTATGATGAAGAATATTTGAAGACCGGCCGGCCGTTTGACATGGTGTGCAGAGAGTTTATGAAATGGTGCGGAACCGATTATATTTTCGGTACGTGGGGGACCTCCGATCTTCCGCAGCTTCAGAAAAACATGGACTACTATTACATGAATAAGTTTTCTGAACCATTTAAATACTATGATGTACAGTCCATTTTTGCAGAACGGGAACCGGAGCTTGGCTCCTGTAAGCTGGAAAAAGCAGTGAAATTCTTAAATCTTCCTACTGATTACAGCTTTCATACCGCAATTAATGATGCACGCTATACCGCTCAGATTTTCCAATATCTTTCCAAAGAAAATCTTGACGATCATTATTGCTATGACTGTTATCATGAGCCAAAAGATAAAGAAAGTGAAATCCATGCATTTCACCATTCATATGCAGAACATATTTCGAGAGGATTTCATCAACGCAATGATATTATGTCAGACAAAGACATTGTGACCCTGCGTTGCTATAAATGTAAGAGGAAATTATCCAAGAAGATTAAATGGTTTTCCAATAATCAGTCTACGTTTCTGAGTGTCGGACATTGCTGGTACCATGGTTATCAGAAGGGAATCCTGAAAATAAAAGTATCTAATACCGGAAATTACTTCGCTATCAAGAAAGTCATTCCGATTTCAAAATCAGAGGTTGAGGCTGTCAGACAACGCCAGCTGGAGTTAAGAGAAAAGCGAAGAGAAAAAAGAAAAAACCACTAATGTGGTTTTTTCTTTTTTCCCTCATTCTGATCTTACACAATCGGATTCTTCGATGCTGTTCCGGCCTTTCTCGGATATGCCTTCGGTGTATGACCCTTCTTCTGAATCATAATAAACTGACGATAAATATCTGTTTCCGGAATCTGCACGGTCACCGGCTGCTCCAGCTTTCCACCCAATACCTTGATAGCCTTTCCTGCCTGCTGCAATTCCTCATCAATATTCGTTGATTTATAAGAAATAAAATATCCGGATGGTTTTACAAACGGAAGACAGTACTCACTCAGAGCGGACAGATTGGCAACTGCCCTGGATACGCACAGATCATACTTCTCCCGATAGTTTGCTTTCTGTCCTGCATCCTCTGCTCTGGAATGGATGGCTTCTATCTCCTGTAATTGAAGCTCCTCGATTACCTCATTTAAAAAATTTACCCGCTTATTTAAAGAGTCCAGCAATGTAATCTTTAAATTCGGAAATGCGATCTTAAGCGGAATTCCGGGAAATCCTCCTCCGGTTCCGACATCTATTACAGACAGCTCTCCGGTTAAATCCCGCACTCCTGCAAGTAGCAGACTATCCACAAAATGCTTATCAATTACCTCCTGATATTCTGTGATAGCCGTTAAATTCATAACCTTATTCTTTTCGATCAAACGATGATAATAGGTGTCGAACTGCTCCAACTGCTCGTTGGTTAACATAACTCCTATCTGTTCTGCTTTTGCTCTTAACTCTTCCATACCCTATCTATCCTGTTTTTCTTCTTCGCTCTTTCCTTATCTGTTCCGTCAAACCTTCTACTTCTGTGCCAGATAAATCAACAATACCGATATATCTGCCGGTGAAACACCTGAGATTCTGGATGCCTGGCCGACGGATGCCGGCTTGATTGCCTTCAGCTTCTGTCTGGCTTCCTTTCGCAGATTTCCAACCTGATCATAATCTATATCTGCAGGGATTGCTTTCCTCTCCAGCTTCTTGAAATGCTCTACCTGCTGTTCCTGTCGCTTGATATATCCCTCATATTTCAGATTAATGTTAATCTGCTCGATTACTTCTTTCGGTAACGGCTTTCTATCCGGATCCACTTCTGCAATGGCTTCATAATTCAACTCCGGACGGCGAATCAGCTCTGCCAGCGTTGATCCTGTTTTCAGTGGTGTACTTCCGACTCTGGTCAGGAACTCACACATCTCCTTATTGGCTCCGACCGTTACCGATTCCAGCCGTGCAATCTCCTGATAGATAGCTTCCCGCTTTTCCTTAAACTTCTGATACCGCTCTTCATCGATCAGACCGATCTCATAACCAATATCGGTCAATCGCAGGTCTGCATTATCCTGACGCAATAGCAACCGATATTCTGCCCTTGATGTCATCATTCGATATGGTTCCGCCGTTTCCTTTGTCACCAGATCATCGATCAGCACTCCGATATATGCATCCGAACGGTCTAAAACAACCGGCTCCTTGCCCTGAATCTTTCTGGCGGCATTGACACCTGCCATAAAGCCCTGCGCTGCCGCTTCCTCATATCCGGAGCTTCCGTTAAACTGTCCACCGGCAAACAGCCCTTCATATTCCTTGAATTCCAATGATGGCTTCAGCTGTGTCGCATCGATGCAGTCATATTCGATTGCATAAGCATTCCTTACGATCTTCGCATTCTCCAGTCCCGGCACACTCCGGTACATCGCATACTGCACATCCTCCGGAAGAGAGCTTGACATTCCTCCGATATACATTTCATTCGTATATTCGCCCTCCGGTTCAATAAACACCTGATGCTTATCCTTATCCGGAAATTTCATAACCTTATCTTCGATGGAAGGACAATACCGCGGACCGGTTCCTTCGATTGCCCCGGAAAACAGTGGTGAACGATCTATATTTTTCTTAATGATCTCATGGGTTGTTTCATTCGTATAGGTTAACCAGCATGATACCTGATCTCTCTTAATATCCTCTTCCGTATTGGTAAAGGAGAACGGCACAATATGCTCGTCACCCTTCTGCTCTGCCATTTTGCTGAAATCAATACTTCTTTTATCGATTCTTGCCGGAGTTCCGGTCTTAAATCGCCGTACCTTAATACCCAGATCTACCAGGGACTGTGTCAGATGATTTGCCGCCTGAAGACCGTTCGGTCCGGTCGGATAACTTACATCACCATAGATACACCGCGCCTTCAGATATACACCGGTACATAAGATAACTGCCTTTGCATAATAGGTACCGCCGGAATAGGTCTTTACACCTATAATCCTGGTTCCATCTGCGATCAGCTCTGCCACTTCTGCCTGTCTTAAGGTCAGATGATCCGTCTTCTGCAGTGTCATCCGCATGGCTCTGGAATACTCTGATTTATCTGCCTGTGCACGAAGGGAATGAACCGCCGGACCTTTGGATTCATTCAGCATCTTGGACTGGATATAGGTCTTATCTATATTCTTACCCATTTCGCCACCCAGCGCATCAATTTCCCGCACCAGATGTCCCTTAGAGCTTCCTCCAACATTCGGATTACATGGCATCAATGCTACACTGTCCATACTGACTGTAAATATAATTGTTTCCAATCCCATTCTGGCTGCAGCGAGTGCTGCCTCACAACCGGCATGTCCCGCACCTACAACTACTACATCATATGTTTCCTCTACCTGTGGCATTCCTATCTTCCTTCCTATTTTCCCATACAGAATTTGTCAAAAATCTCATTCGCCAGATCATCATCCAGACTTTCTCCGAGAATCGTTCCCAGCTGCTCATATGCAGCCATCAGATCAATGGATAGAAAATCCTCCGGCATATCCTGATCAATACTGGTCAAAACCTGTTCCAGACTCTGCTCCGCTTCCGTCAATGCCTGCTTATGCCGCAGGTTCGTAATATACACTTCATCATTCATGGAAAGCTTACCATGGAAGAACATATCCTTAATGATTCCATATAATTCTTCCATTCCTTCTCCTGTTTTTGCGGAGATTTCCACAACCGGAGCGTTGATTTTTGAAGTTATCCACAACTTATCCACAACTTGTTCAATATCTATTTTATTCATGACAATAATCGCCTTTTTTCCCTCTAAAAGACCGATTATCTGCGTATCATCAGCATCTAACGGCTTGTTGCCATCTACGACATACAGCACCAGATCTGCTTCTTCCACGCTTTCCCTTGCCTTATCCACACCTATCTTTTCCACAATGTCCACGGTTTCATGAATCCCTGCCGTATCCACGATCTTCAATGGAATTCCATGAATCATTACATCCTCTTCCAGGGTATCGCGTGTGGTTCCCGCTATATCTGTTACAATGGCCCGGTTCTCTCCGAGTAATGCATTTAACAGAGAAGACTTTCCGGCATTCGGTTTTCCGAGGATTACCGTGCGGATACCTTCCTTTATCATTTTTCCTTCTTCTGCAGTATCTATAAGATGCCGGATTTCTTTTATGATTTCTACCAGCTTCTCTTTCAGCTGCTCACTGTATCCATCCAGACTGTAATTCTCCGGATCATCTAATGCTGACTCAATAAATGCGATCTGATTTAACAGCAGACTCCGGATCTCTTTCACACGATTTGACAGACTTCCCTTTAACTGCGATATTGAGGATCTCGCTGCCAGCTCATTCTTTGCGTGAATCATATCCATGACGGATTCTGCCTGTGTAATATCGATTCTGCCACCCAGAAATGCCCGTTTCGTAAACTCTCCGGGCTCTGCGGCTCTGGCTCCGGAATTTAAGATCAGTTCCAGAATCTTCCGTAGCATAACAATTCCGCCATGACATTGTACCTCTACAACATCTTCTGTCGTATAGGAGTTCGGTGCCCGCATGACCAGACAGATTGCCTCATCCAACACACAATCACCATCACAGATATTTCCGAATAATGCAGAATAGCTTTTCGTTGTCGCCAGCTTTTTATCCGGATTTTTCGCACGGAATACTTTATCTGCAACCGCTATTGCATCTTCTCCGCTGATTCTTATAATTCCGATACCTGCATTGGTCATTCCGGTTGCAATTGCTGCAATCGTATCTTTCTGAAACATGCTTTTCACCTCATTTCTGACTCACTTACTCATTATAATACAGAACCAAATTTATTCACAAGTATATTTTCATATAAAAAGGGGTCCTGCAAGCTAACCCATCGGTTCTTTACAGATGCCCCTTTGAAATCACAACTTATTTCTCGCGATTATAATAAATTACAACTCTTCTGAACGGCTCTTCGCCTTCACTTCTGGTATTTACATACTTATCATTCTGAAGTGCTGAGTGTATGATTCTTCTTTCGTATGGATTCATTGGCTCCAATACGACTGACTTTTTCGTTCTCTTTACCTTATAAGCAATGTTCTTTGCAAGATTTTCCAGAGTATCCTTTCTTCTTGCCCGATAGTTCTCGGTATCCAGCTTCACACGGATAAATTCTTCACTGTGCTTATTTACCACTGACTGTGCAATCTTCTGAAGAGCATCCAGTGTCTGTCCGCGCTTACCGATCAGAACACCCATTTCCGGACCCGTCAGATTAATATCCATGGTCTTGTCTTCATCGTTGTACTTAATGTCTACAACGGTTTCAACTTCCATTACCTTGAATAAGTTCTCTAAGAATTCCTGAACGATATCCTCCAGAGTATCCTTCTTCTTAGCTCGGATCACTGCTAACTTCTTATTGATTCCGAGGAAACCTGTGCTTCCCTTTTCGATTACTTCATATATTAAATCTTCACTGGTAACTCCGAACTGAATCGTTGCTTCTGTAATCGCATCATCTACGGTTTTACCTTTAAACTCGATAAACTCCATATCTACTCCTCCTTGCTCTTCTGGTTATTACCTGCATTACTATACTGCTGCATGATATTCGCCTTTGAAGAAATACTTCCCTTCCGGTATGTTGGAGTCTGATTATCACTATTGGAAGAGGAACTTGTATAATTCTTCAGACTGGTACCTGCAACACTGTTTGAAGAGCTTGTACCTTCTGAATTTCCGGCTGCTTCCATCATTTTTTCCATAAATGATTTCTTCTTCTTGCCTTTATTCTTCTTTTTCGCTTTCTCCATCTGCTTTTCCAGAATCTTATCGGTGTCTGCAATCTTGTCGTAATAAATGTTCACGCCAAGCTGAATCAGGAAACTGATCAACGCACTGATCGTCCAGTAAATACCGATACCGGCCGGCAGAGTCACACAGAAGAATAATGACATAATCGGCATTGTATAGGTCATGGACTTCATCATAGCGGCAGACTGTGCCGTAGCCTGATCACTGCCTGCGCCTGTCTGCGGAGTCTGCATGATCTTTGTACTCAGGAACTGGAATAATGCTGCCAGAATCGGAATGATCAATGCCCAGTTAAAGGTCTTAACGACATCACCATTTACCACATTCTCTACAAATAATCTCCAGCCCGGTGCCTCTGAAATATTAATTCCTAATATAAACTTATTCAGATGATCAATCTGCGGAACATTGGATGCGATTACATTTACCAGATCCGTGTTTCCGGACAGCAGATCACTGAAGGCTTTCCACTGTGTTGTACTAAACTGTGAAATAACATCAATGATGTTATTATTTGTTACATTTCCGACATCTAACTTTGACAAAGCATTAATAGCTCTGCTTGCCGTACTGATCTTATTATCTGTAACAAATGTGCTGAGTGTCTCTGTGTAATTGCTTACTTTCATGATCTGCTCAGCGATCGGAGTATACAGACTCTTGATTTCAGGTACATAAGCAGGAATATTGTAAATTACACGGTACAATGCATAAATGATAGGAAGCTGTATAAAGGATGTCAGACATCCGTTTGTCATACTGGTACCGTATTTCCGGTAAACTTCCTGCATTTCCTGCTGCTGCTTTAACATAGAGTCCTGATCCGTCTTATTCTTGTACTTTTTCTGTACCTTCTGTAATTCCGGCTGTATTAACTGATTTATCTTGGAGCCCTTTTGCTGCCGAAGTGTTAACGGAAGCAGAATTAATTTTACTACCAAAGTAAATATGATAATACATAAAGCCAGATTTTCAATTCCACCAGCGGATAATCCCTGATAGATGAAATTCAGAATCTTTCCTAACAGCCAGCAAAAGGGGCCTAAAATACCTCCCTGCGCAGTTAAAAAAACCATATTAACCTCCTAATCTTATGGAACCGGATCATATCCACCCCTGGAGAATGGGTTGCACCGAAGAATCCGCCAGCCCGCTAACAAGATGCCTTTTCCAACGCCATATTTTTCTATTGCTTCCTTTGCGTATTGGGAACAGGTCGGATAATATTTGCATGTTCCATGACCCTTTAAAGG